>JAFVTJ010000048.1 GCA_017503305.1 Clostridia bacterium | reverse complement strand
GGTGTAAACGTTGAAATTATGCGTTACCGCAACGGTGAAATTATGGCGCAAAACGATATGAACCAAAACCTTGCGACCGATATTGATTATATCGGCGGTGTTCCCGATTCGGGTACTCCTCACGCTATCGGTTATGCTAATAAAAGCGGTAAGCAATTTGCCCGTGCTTTTATAAAATACACACCCACTTGGGCGCGTAGCTTTACCCCTAAAAAGCAAAAAGATAGAAACCGTATTGCTAAAATGAAACAAATCCCGATAAATGACCTTATTACTGATAAAAAGCTTTTATTTGTTGACGACTCTATCGTTCGCGGAACACAGCTTAAAGAAACGGTTGATTTCCTTTACAACAACGGCGCTAAGGAAGTTCACATGCGCTCGGCTTGTCCGCCAATTATGTACTCTTGCAAATATTTAAGCTTTTCTCGTAATCAAAGCGACCTTGACCTTATCGCCCGTAGAGTTATTTTAGAGCTCGAGGGAGAAGAAGGCTTTAAGTATATTGCCGAATACAGTGATTCCTCCACCGAACGCGGCAAAAATTTACGCAAAGCAATCGCAGATAAGTTTAAATTCGCTTCACTCGAATTTCAATCACTCGAAGGTATTGTAAAGGCAATAGGTCTTCCTAAAGAAAAACTTTGCACTTACTGCTGGGACGGAAAGGAATAATATAATGGATAATTCACAATCAAAATCCTACGCTTTGGCAGGGGTTGATATTACTGCCGGATATAAAGCTGTAGAACTTATGAAGAAACACATTGGCAGAACCAGAAACGAAGGCTGTCTTGACGACGTTGGCGGCTTTGGCGGTTGCTTTGGTCTTCCTATGGGCTACGAAGAACCTGTTCTCGTTAGCGGTACTGACGGTTGCGGCACTAAGGTTAAGCTCGCGATTTTAATGGACAAGCACGACACTATTGGTATTGATGCAGTTGCAATGTGTGTTAACGATATTATTTGTTGCGGTGCAAAGCCTTTATTCTTCCTTGACTATATTGCATGCGGCAAAAATATTCCTGAAAAGATTGCTGAAATCGTTTCCGGCGTTGCCGAAGGCTGTGTTCAATCAGGCGCTGCTTTAATCGGTGGTGAAACTGCAGAGCATCCCGGTATGATGCCCGAAGATGATTACGACCTCGCAGGCTTTGCTGTAGGTATTGTTGATAAAAAGAAAATCCTTGATAACACTAAAATGCAAGAAGGCGACGTTGTAATCGCTTTAGCTTCAAGCGGTGTTCACTCAAACGGTTTTTCACTTGTTCGTAAGGTTTTCGACGTTGAAAACTGCGACCTTAACAAGACTTATGATGAGCTTGGCGGCAAATCATTGGGCGAAACACTTTTAACACCTACTAAAATTTATGTTAAATCTATTCTCGCACTTTTAGAACAAGTAGATGTTCGCGCTATCTCCCACATTACAGGCGGCGGCTTCTATGAAAATATTCCGAGAAGTCTTCCCGATGGCTTCGGCGCTGTAATTGAAAAGGCTAACATTAAAATTTTACCGATTTTCGACTTACTTCAGAAAACAGGCAACATCCCCGAAAGAGATATGTTTAATACATATAATATGGGTGTTGGTATGAGCGTTGTAGTTCCCGCAAGCGAAGCCGAAAAGGCATTAGAAATCTTAAACGCTAACGGCGAAGATGCTTATATTATTGGTAAAATCGAAAAATCTGACACAAAAATCACAATTATTTAAGGTGTATTATGAAAACTAATATTGCAGTTTTAGTTTCGGGCGGCGGCACAAATTTGCAGGCGCTTATCGATGCCCAAAAGGAAGGCATCATCAAATCGGGCGAAATTAAGCTTGTTATTTCGAACAATCCTGATGCTTACGCCTTAAAGCGTGCCGAAAACGCTAACATTGATACTCTTGTTTGCAATAAAAAAGAGCTTGGCGACAAGTTTGAAGATACACTTATTAAAGCTTTAGACGATAATAACATTGATATTATCGTCTTAGCGGGCTTTATGTGTATTTTAAGTGAAAAATTCACTTCTCACTTTGCTGACCGTATTATCAACGTTCACCCGTCGCTTATCCCCTCTTTTTGTGGCAAGGGCTTTTATGGTCTTCGCGTTCACGAAGCCGCTTTGGAATACGGTGTTAAGGTGACAGGTGCTACCGTGCATTTTGTAAACGAAATTCCCGACGGTGGCAAAATTATAATGCAAAAAGCAGTTGTTATTAACGAAGATGACACCCCCGAAACCTTACAAAAACGCGTTATGCAAGAGGCGGAATGGAAAATTTTGCCCTTGGCAGTTGAAAAAGTTTCAAACGAATTAAAATTGAAGGAGAACTAAAATGGAAATCAAGTCTATCGCAAGTGAATTAAATTCTTTAGCTTACCACGGCAGAGGTATTATTATCGGTAAAAGTACAGACGGTAGTAAGGCTATCACCGCTTACTTTATTATGGGTAGAAGCGAAAACAGCCGTAACCGTGTATTCGTAGAAGACGGCAACGGTATTAGAACTCAAGCTTTTGACGAGTCTAAAATGACCGACCCCCACCTTATCATTTACGCACCCGTAAGGGTGCTTGGTAACAAAACAATCGTTACCAACGGTGACCAAACCGACACTATTTATGAGCTTATGGATAGACAAATGACCTTTGAACAGGCTCTTCGTACCCGTGAATTTGAAGATGATGCTCCCAACTTCACACCTCGTATTTCGGGTATTATCCGCCTTGAAAACGGTGATTTTAATTACGCAATGTCTATTCTAAAATCGGCCGAAGGCGACGGTTCTTCTTGCCAAAGATATACCTACGCTTACAGCAATCCAATAGCCGGCAAAGCTAAATTTATTCATACTTATAAATGCGATGGTAATCCGTTGCCAAGTTTTGAAGGCGAGCCAAAAACTCTCGAACTTCCTGACTTAGATATCGACGCATTAACCGATTTGATTTGGACAAACTTAAACGAAGACAATAAGGTTTCCCTTTTTGTAAGATATATCGACCTTAAAACAGGAGAATTTGATTCTCGCATTGTTAACAAAAACAAATAAGGAGTAACAAAATGAAAGAATTTGAACTTAAATACGGTTGTAACCCCAACCAAAAACCCTCTAAAATTTATATGGCTGACGGCAGCGAATTACCGATTGAAATTCTTTGCGGTCGTCCCGGCTATATTAATTTCCTTGATGCATTCAATTCTTGGCAATTAGTGAAGGAATTAAAAGAAGCTTTAGGTCTTCCCGCTGTTACTTCCTTTAAGCACGTAAGCCCCACAAGTGATGCTGTTGGCACAATTCTTCCCGAAAAGCTAAAACAGGCTTGCTTTGTAGACGATATTGAAGGTCTTGACGACTCTCTCCTCGCTTGCGCTTATGCTCGTGCTCGCGGTACCGACCGTATGTGCTCCTTTGGCGACTGGGTTGCACTTTCCGACAAATGTGACGTTACCACCGCACTTTTAATTAAGCGTGAGGTTTCCGACGGTGTTATTGCCCCCGATTATGACCCCGAAGC
>JAFVTJ010000047.1 GCA_017503305.1 Clostridia bacterium | reverse complement strand
GAAATTTATTCGGTTATGTCAAGCATGTACGAGCTTAGTCAAACGATTGACTTTGTTTCTTTGCTTGAAAAATTAAAGAAAAATGGTATTTACGATGAAGCCGGTGGCAAGGCGTATTTAACACAGCTTGTACAAACCGTGCCTTCGGCGGCAAACGTTTTAACCTACGTTGCTATCATTCGTGAGCGTTACTATGCAAGGGCGCTTTTAAATGCGGCACAAAATATCATTAAGGATATTAACGAAAACACCGAAGATTCGGGCAAGCTTATTGATAATGCCGAGCAGCAAATTTACGAAATTAGACAGGGCAGGGAAGTAAGCGGTCTTACTCACATTAAGAGCGTTATTGAAAACGAAACTTATGACCGTTTGTCTAAAATGTCCGACCCTGTAACACGCGAAGACTATATTGGCATACCTTCCGGTATTGGTGATCTTGATAAAATGATTACCGGTCTTAATAAGTCGGACTTAATTATTTTGGGTGCGCGTCCCGGTATGGGTAAAACTTCGTTTGCGCTTAATATTGCTCGTAACGTTGCAGTAAATGCAGGCAAAACTGTTTGCTTCTTCTCACTTGAAATGACCCGTGACCAGTTGGCACAGCGTATGCTTTCAAGCGAAGCCGGCATTAAAAGTGAAAAGCTTCGCACGGGTGAACTTACCCCTGATGAATGGACTCGTCTTGCGCAAGCGGGCGATAATCTTTCAAAAGCCAATATTTTCTTTGATGAAACTTCGTCGATTACCGTGCCCGAAATGAAGGCAAAGCTTCGCCGTATGCGTCAGGTTGATTTGGTTGTTATTGACTACTTGGGTCTTATGAAGTCTGCGCGTGCTACTGAAAATCGTGTGCAAGAAGTATCTGAAATCACACGTAATCTTAAAATAATGGCTAAGGACCTTAAAGTGCCGGTTATTGCTTGTGCACAGCTTTCTCGTGCGACCGAAACAAAGGGTAAATCACACCGTCCTGCACTTTCGGACTTACGTGAATCCGGCTCAATTGAACAGGATGCCGATATCGTACTTTTCCTTTACCGCGATACTTATTACGATAATGAGAAAAACGACGATCAAGATAGATCTGATCCTAATAAGGCTGAATGTATTGTTGCTAAAAACCGTCACGGTGAAATAGGCACAATAAATATGCATTGGGATGGTCAGTTTACAAGATTTACTTCGGTGGATGTGTTTAGATAATGAAGGAATTATTAAAGAAAGCAGTTTCACAATTTGGTTTGCTTTCTAAGGGAGATATAGTTACCGTTGCGCTTTCGGGCGGGGCTGATTCGGTTGCACTCTTGCACTCGCTATATTCTTTGCGCGATGAGCTTGGCATAACTGTTAAAGCTGCTCATTTAAATCACTTGATTCGTGGCGAAGAAGCATTTAGAGATGAAGCCTTTGTTCGCGACCTTTGTGAAAATTTAGGTATTGAACTTGTTTGCGAGCAAATTGACGTTCCTAGATACGCTAAGGAAAACTCACTTAGCTTAGAACTAGCGGCAAGACAGCTTAGATATGACTTTTTAAATCGTGTTTGTGAAGGTAAAATTGCTACTGCCCATACCGCTAGTGACAACTTGGAAACCGTTTTGTTTAATCTTACACGCGGTACTGCTTTAAAAGGACTTTGCGGTATACCTGCTATGCGTGGCAATATAATAAGACCTTTGATTTTTGCTACTAGACAGGATATTGAAGATTATTGCAAGGATTTTTCACTTCAATACGTTACTGATAGTTCTAATTTAAGTGATGACTATACCCGTAATAAAATAAGGCATAACGTTATCCCTGTACTTAAGGAACTTAATTCTTCGGTTGAGGAAACTGTGATTCGCACGTGCCTTTCTTTAAACGAAACCAATTCTTTTTTAGAAAAAACAGCTAATGAAATTTTATTTCGCTTTATAAATGAAAATTCATTGTCGTTGGGCTTTGTTTCAGAAACCGATTCGGCTATAGCAAAAGCTTTAATTAAGAAATATTTTGTTTTGTGTTTTCCAAATGTTTTACTTGAAAGCGTACATCTTAATAAGGTTTATGATCTTTGCAAAATTGGCACGGGTAAGGTTAATTTGCCATCTAACTTATTTGCAATAATTAAGGATGGTGTGTTACGCTTTGAAACCGACCAAACTGAATTAAACCATAATTTTAAGGTGAATTTAAGCAAATCCACAATTGTTAATAATTTGTTCTCAAACAATTTGATTGATTGTGATAAAATAGTTGGCGAACTGATTGTCCGAACCCGTCAAGAAGGGGATTCAATCAGGCTTAATAATCGCGGTTGTACTAAAAGCCTTAAAAAGCTCTTAACCGAAAATAAAATTGATTTAAATATGCGTGATAATTTACCCGTAATTGCGGATGAAAAAGGGGTAATTTGGGTGCACAAAATCGGCGTTGCACAACGTGTGGCTGTTACCGACAAAACAAAAAATGCCTTCTCTATTGAGGTTTTAGAAATTTAAAGGGAGAATAATAATGAATAAGGACTTTAAAGAAATTTTAGTTGATACTGATGAAATCGCCCAAATTTGCAAACGCTTGGGTGAGCAAATTTCTGCCGATTATGAAGGCAAAAACTTGTTGCTTGTAAGCGTGTTAAAGGGTGGAGTTGTCTTTTTGACCGACCTTATGCGCAACATTACTTGTGACTGTAAGATTGACTTTTTATCAGTTTCTTCCTATAATGGTACAAAAACTACGGGACACGTCTCCTTTAAAAAGGATTTAGACCTTAATCCCGAAGGCTGTGATATTTTAATTGTTGAGGATATCCTTGACTCCGGTATTACACTTACATATCTTAAAAAAGTGCTTGCTGACCGCAAGGCGAACAGTATTAAGATTTGTGCATTTTTAGATAAGCCCACAAACCATAAAATTGAAATAAAAGCTGACTACGTTGGTAAGGTTATACCCGACGAGTTTGTTGTTGGTTATGGACTTGATTATAATGAAAAATTTAGAAATTTACCCTATGTTGCTGTACTTTCTCCCGAAGTATATGCCTAGTAGGAAAGGAGAAAACACTTGAAAAAGAATTTAAAAAACCTGTTGCTTTATATTGCAATACCGATTATTTTAATCTTGACTTTTCTTTTTGTTTCAACCCTTAATAAAGAAACTGTTGAAAAGAAATATTCCGATATTGTGGAATTAATTACAACAAACCAAGTATCTGAATATGAGATTAACTTTTATACCGGTCAGTTAACCTACGTTTTACGTTCGGATAATACAAAGTATCAATTTACCGTTGCCGACCCTTACGTTTTTATCAAAGACGTTGAGGAAGAGGTTAAGCGTATTAACCGTGAAAATCCAGGTACCGAAAATGATATCGTTTACGACCACGAACGTGGCAGCCAAAACGCTTGGCTTGCCAAGCTTCTTCCAAGCCTTCTTTTAGTGGGTTGTGCAGTATTGCTTGTTTTGTTTATGACAAAACGTATGAACAATATTATGGGCGCGGACAGAAGCATGGGCTTTGGTAAGATTAAGTCCAAAAAGGTTGATAATCGCCGTAAAACCACCTTTGCTGACGTTGCAGGCGCTGATGAAGAAAAGGAAGAAATGGCAGAGCTTGTTGACTTCCTTAAAGACCCCAAAAAGTTTAACGAGCTTGGCGCTCGTATTCCTAAGGGTGTGCTTTTAGTAGGCCCTCCAGGTACAGGTAAAACCCTTTTGGCTCGCGCAGTTGCGGGTGAAGCAGGTGTTCCTTTCTTCTCAATTTCGGGCTCTGACTTCGTAGAGTTGTACGTTGGTGTTGGTGCTTCCCGTGTGAGAGATTTATTCTCTGAAGCTAAAAAAGAAGCTCCTGCAATTATCTTTATTGACGAAATTGATGCTGTTGGCCGTCAGCGTGGTGCTGGCCTTGGTGGCGGTCACGATGAACGCGAGCAAACCCTTAACCAATTGCTTGTTGAAATGGACGGCTTTGGTGTAAATGACGGCGTTATCGTTATAGCGGCTACCAACCGTCCCGATATTCTCGACCCCGCATTGCTCAGACCGGGTCGTTTTGACAGACAGGTTACCGTCAGTCATCCCGATATTAAGGGCAGAGAAGAGAT
>JAFVTJ010000046.1 GCA_017503305.1 Clostridia bacterium | reverse complement strand
ATAGCCGCAATTTGCGCTGCCCCCTCTATTATAGGTAAAAACAACTTTTTAAAGCACAAAAAAGCTACCTGCTTCCCCGGTTTTGAAAAGTATTTAAACGGTGCGATTATTACCGAAGATTCAGTTGTTTGCGACGGAAATTTTATCACCGCTAAAGGTGCGGGTGTTGCATTCCAATTTGGTTTTGCAATTCTTGAATATTTAACCGATTCCGCTACTGCCGATAATCTTAAAAAAACCATGATATTTAAATAACGGAGTTATAAAATGAATAATCAATTTAACAACTTACCGGATGACGATTTTATTATCGGCCAAGGCTTTGAACTGCAAGAGGTTGATTTGCCCGAAAAGCCACAAAAATCCCCAAAAAAGAAAAAAGGTAAAAACACAATTAAATCTATTGCTTGGGTTGTTATGATTTTTGTTGTAGCAATCGCTCTAGCCTTTACAATCATTTACGTTGGTGCCGATTATATGGGCATTGGCTTTGGCAGAGGCGAAGAGGTTACAATTGAAGTTCCTCAAGGTACACCTACTGCAAAAATTGCCGAAATTTTGCAAGATAGCGGTGCTGTAAAGGTACCATTTGCTTTTAGGGTTTATGCCAAGTTAAAAAAGGTTGATAACCAATTTAAATATGGTGTTTATAACTTTAGCACCGAAGCCGGATACGATTCTATTGCAGAAATGCTAATAACACAGGGTGCAAAAGCCCAAAGCGTTACCGTTACCATCCCCGAAGGCACAGGTATTAACGATTACACCAAAAACGTTAACGGCGAAAAGGTTGTAGTACCGGGCATTGCAACACTGCTCGAAAAAGCAGGTGTTTGCACAAAGGACGATTTCCTTAACGCTCTAGATAACATTGAACTCGAGGGCGAATTGTTATCTTGCACTGACCCTGACCGCACTTACCACACTCTTGAAGGTTACCTCTTCCCCGAAACTTACGATTTTTATAACTATGATTCAAAAGAATGTGCTAAATTAGCGGTTAAGAAAATGATTGCCGAAAGCGAAAAGCGCATTACTGACAATATGTATAAAAAAGCCAAAGATATAGGCTACAATATGAACCAAATCTTAACAATGGCTTCTATTATTCAAATGGAAGCAGGCACCGATGCCGATGCCTTACCAAAAATTGCCGCAGTTTTTTATAACAGGCTTAACAGTAAGGATTTTTCTACCTTAGGCTCATCCCCCACTTGTTTTTACGGCGATTCCTTTAAGCGCGATGACGGCCGATACAACACATATACCGCTAAGGGATTACCTCCCGGACCGTTATGCTCACCAAGTATTGACGCCATAAACGCCGCTTTAAACCCCGACAGCAACGAATATTACTATTTTGTGACCGATGCCAAGGGTAAGTTCTACTTCCACAAAACCTTACAGGAACAAAACCAAACTATAAATAAACTCAAACAGGACAAAAACTGGATTTATGAATACTTTAACAAATAAAATTCCCGAGCTTTTATGCCCCGCGGGCGATTTGACCCGCCTTAAAGCTGCGGTTGATTACGGCGCTGATGCCGTTTACCTTGCCGGCGAAGAATTTGGTATGCGTACCGCCGCTTCCAACTTTGGTATTGAAGACCTTAAAGAAGGCGTAAAATATGCCCACGACCACGGTGTAAAGGTGCATCTTGCTTGCAATACCATTCCCCATAACGAAGAAATTCCCCGTCTGCCCGCCTTTTTAGAACAGGTTAACGATATTGGCGTGGATGCCATCATTTCGGCTGATTTAGGCACTATTGGTATGGTTAAAAAATATGCCCCTAATGCCGAATTACACGTCTCGGTGCAATCGGGCATATGCAACTATGAAACCGCAAACGCATTTTACAATTTGGGCGCAAAACGTGTTGTTTTAGCGCGTGAATTATCTTTAAAAGAAATTGCCGAAATCAGAGCAAAAACCCCTAAAGAGCTTGAAATTGAAGCTTTTGCACACGGCGCTATGTGTGTTTCCTTCTCGGCACGTTGTTTACTTTCTAGCTATATGACAGGCCGTGATGCCAACCGTGGCGACTGCGCTCAGCCTTGCCGTTGGAGCTATTCCTTAATGGAGGAAAAGCGTCCGGGTCAGCTTTTTGATATTACCGAAACCGACAAAGGCACATACATTTTAAACGCTAACGACTTATGTATGGCAGAGCATCTTGATAAAATGCGCGATGCTGGCGTTGACAGCATTAAAATCGAGGGACGAGCAAAATCACACTATTACGTTGCGGTTACAACCAACGCTTACCGCGGTGCGCTTGATAGCCTTAAAAATACGGATGGCGATTGGACTTGTCCTACTTGGGTTACCGAAGAACTTAATAAAATAAGCCACCGCAACTATTCACAAGGCTTTTTCTTTGGCAGACCGGAAAACGCCCAAACCTATGCTAATGCAGGCTACGTGCGTGATTATTCGGTTGCGGCTATTGTTGACGGTTACGAAGACGGAAAGATTATTGCCACTTTAAAAAATAAGTTCTTAAAAGGACAAGAATTTGACTGTTTAGAGCCAAGACAAAAACCCTTTATTATAAAAGCCGATACTGTTTTTGACGAAAAAGATAACGAAATTGAATCAGCACCTCACCCGATGATGACAATTAAAATTCCATTTGAACGTGAAGTAAAAAAAGGCTCGCTTCTTAGAATGAAAGCCGATTAAAACCACACCTCTTGCCAATAATAAGCAAGAGGTGTTTTTATGTCAGAAAAGCTATTTTATAAAACCTTTGCAAAGCGCAGTATTATTTGTTTTTTTATAATTTGTTGCTTATTTTTTATAACAGTTTTGAGAATAAGCAATATAGCCACCACCGAACTTACAAAGGGCGGCAGTGATTTCAATAGTTTGAAAATTAAAATTGCTACACAAAGAGGCACTATTTTTGATTGCAACAAATATCCGCTTACAAATTCGCGCAAAAAAATTATTGCAACTGTTTCTCCAACGCCACGCGCAATTACTGCAATAAGTCAGGTGCTTAACAAAGAAGATTTGCAAGCGGTTTTGGATATACTTAAAACCGATAAACCTGCCACCTGTGAGGTGCCTAAAAAAATCGAATGCGAAGGTATTGTTTGCACCGAAATTTTTGAAAATGACGATTCTTTCCCCGCGATACACACAATCGGCTACACCGATAACGAAAAAAATGGTCTAAGCGGTATTGAAAAGGCTTATGATGATATTTTAAATCTTGAAAAGGATATTTATGTTCGCTACGCGTGTGATGGAAAGGGCAAAATTTTAAGCGGTGTCAAACCGCAACTTATAAGTAGTCCTTCCCCTTTTTCCAACGCCGTTGTTACAACAATTAACGTAAATATACAAAAAGTGGCAGAGCAAGCCGCCAACCACCTAGAGCTTGGTGCCGTTGTTGTAGCCGAAGCCAAAACCTCTAAAATACGTGCAATTGTTAGTCGACCTGATTTTACTACAAGCACTATTAAGGAAATATTAAACGATAAAACCACTCCCCTTTTTAACCGTGCATTAGGTTCTTATAACGTAGGTTCGGTGTTTAAGCCCTGCGTTGCCGCCGGCGCAATTGAAAATCGTATTAATGATTTTGTACACAACTGCACAGGCAGTGTTAAAATTATTGACCGCACCTTTCATTGCCACGAAAAAACAGGACACAAGCTTATAAGCTTAGAAAACGCAATCGCACAGTCTTGTAATACCTACTTTTTTGAGCTAGGGTTTAAGGTTGGCAGTGAGCTAATTTTAAAATTTGCTAATATTTTAAATTTTGGTAAATCAATTAGAATCTGCGATAATATTGCAACGGCAAAAGGCACACTACCAACAAAAGAAACCCTTGAAAACAAAGCGCATTTGGCGAATTTCAGCATTGGACAAGGCAGTTTTACTGCAAGTCCAGTTTCAATGCTTCCGCTTTACACGGCAATTGCAAATGGTGGCGAATATTTTATGCCTACCATTATTGAAAGCACCATTAAAAACGGAATAGAAAGTAAATACAACGTTGGTTTTCCAACCAAGGCATTCTCGGCCGAAACCGCAACAAAATTAAAAGATGCTTTAGCTCTTGTAATAGAAAAAGGCACGGGTACTAAAGCCAAGCCCACAACCGTTTTGGCAGGTGGTAAAACGGCCACCGCACAAACAGGCAAGAAAGTAAATGGCAAAGAAATTATAAGCAGTTGGTTTTGCGGATTTTTTCCACTTGAAGACCCAAAATACGTTGTAATTGTCTTTTCAGAAGACACCACAAAGCAAACAAAATCCTGCGCCGAAATCTTTGCAGAAATAGCCGATAAAATAACCGCTTTGCCCTAAAAAGCAAGTTGACAAAGTACCCTTGTAAGTATATAATAAATGTGTATGTTTAAAATTTATAAAAGGAAGTTTTTGTATGAAATGGACCTCACTTAATGACCTTAGAGAAAAATACCTTTCCTTCTTTGAATCCAAAGACCATTTAAGGCTTGGCAGCTTCTCTTTGGTACCCAATAACGACAAATCTTTATTGCTTATAAACTCGGGTAT
>JAFVTJ010000045.1 GCA_017503305.1 Clostridia bacterium | reverse complement strand
TTTCAAAACTTCCCACGTGGCACTTGCCTTCTTTTGCCGAAATAACCGGATAACAAAGTATAGACGCCTTTGGTGCTTTGCTTGCGGGGAAAAGCTCGCGCACTTCTTCGCAATCAAACATTGTACTGTAATGACCCGCAAGATGAGCGCCAGCCGAAAAGCCCATAATTGAGATTTTTTCGGCATCGCAATTCCATTCCTTAGCGTTATTATGGATAAGCTCCATCAAAGCGGCCACTTCCCTTATTTGTGTTGGGAATTTGTGGGGCGCTACACTATACCACAAAACAAAAACGTTAAAGCCTTCGGGTAAGAATTTTAAAGCAATCGGCTCGGCTTCACGGGAGGAGCAAAATGCATATCCCCCACCGGGACAAATTACAAGACAAGGTCTTTTATAATCTTCACGGTCAAGGCTATCGTACGGTAAATACACGTCAACCGAAGGGTTGCGGTCATCTTCACCCAAAAAGTCAAAATAATTTTTTAATTCTAAGTTTTTAACAATCATTTTATTACCCTATTTCAATATAAAATACAACAAAACTATAACACCTAACGCTATGCGATAGTAACCAAAAGCAGTAAAATCGCGCTTTTTAATGTAACCAATAAGGAATTTTATTGCCAAGATTGAAACCACAAAGGCAACAATCACGCCTATAAGCAAAACTCCAATTTCTTGATTGGTTATAGCCACGTCGGCTTCCAAAAAGTCTTTAAACTCAAAAAGGCTGGCGCCAAGCATTGCAGGAATTGCAAGCACAAAGGTAAATTCCGAAGCGGCCACGCGTGACGCACCCAGAATTAAAGCACCAATAATGGTAGCACCCGAACGGCTTGTGCCGGGGAATGCCGCCGCCAACAACTGAAACAAGCCTATATATATTGCAAGCGGAAAGGTAATATCAGAAAGAGTTGTGTATTTGGGTATTCTACTTTTATTAAGGCGTTCAATAACAATAAATGCTACACCAAACACAACAAGCGCAACCGCAACGCCAAAGCCGTTGTAGAAATACTTATCGCAAAGCGCATCAAGACCCAAAAGCTTGAAAATTACCCCCGGTATTGAAGCTACCGCCACCTTAAACCAAAGCGACCAGCTTTCTTTTTTGAAAAGGCCCCTACCGTTTAGCTTATTGGGTTTTTGGAATGGCCAAATTTTATCCCAAAAGAGAATAACCGTTGCCATAATTGCGCCAAGCTGAATTACAACCAAAAACAATGACCATACCTGCGGTTGTATTTTCATTGGCAAAAGCTCTTCCAAAATTATAAGATGTCCCGTACTGCTTATAGGCAACCATTCGGTTATACCCTCTACAATACCGTAAAGCACCGCCAGTAAATAATCTAACATACAATCACCATTTACAGTATAAAAGGGTTGTTAAAAAATAACAACCCTTTTTTTATTATTTGCCTATTAATTCTTTGTAAAGACCTATGTATGATCCGGCCGAAACCTTCCAGCTGTTTTCGCAAAGCATTGCACGTTTACGCAAAATGTTCCAGCCTTCCGGATTTTTATAACCTTCTAGCGCGCGCATAATAGAATCCTTCATATCGTGAGCGTTGTACATAGCGAAGGTAAAGCCGTTACCCATGTTATCACCACTATCGGTAATAGTGTCGTTAAGACCGCCCGTTCTTCTAACAATCGGGATTGTGCCGTAACGTAGTGCCACCATTTGTGCTAAGCCGCAAGGCTCACTCAAGGAAGGCATTAAGAATATATCTGCACCGGCATAAATGCGATGAGCAAGCTGAGGCTTAAATCCAAGCACCAAGCCTACCTTGTCGGGATATTTTGCAGCCATTTGTGAGAAGAAATCTTCAAATTCCCACTCGCCCGAGCCTAAAATTGTAAACTGTACGTCATTTTGAAGCAATTCTTCAAACACACACTTAACAAGGTCAAGACCCTTGTGCTGTACAAGACGGGTAACAATACCAATTACCGGTACGTCGGCGCGTTCAGGCAAGCCCATTTCTTTTTGAAGCTCAGCCTTATTAACAGCCTTATCTTCAAGTGTATCCACAGTAAAGTTTTTATAAATAAGACTATCGGTTTCGGGATTATAAACCTCGGTATCGATACCGTTAACAATACCTGTTAATTTGTAGGTAAAGTTTCTTAAAATATAATCAAGACCGTGTGAATATTCGGGTGTTAAAATTTCCTTAGAATAGGTTGGCGAAACGGTTGTAACCTTATCGGCACACTGAATAGCACCCTTCATTAAGTTTATGCAGCCATCATATTCAAGTATGCTTTCAGCACCTTCGGGAAGACCTAAAACGTCGGTATAAAGTTCTTTACCGTATTTACCCTGATACTGAATGTTATGAATTGTGAAAACCGTTTTAATATTAGCATAAAGCGAATTTTGCTTATAAAAAGCGTTAAGATACTGCGGAATTAAAGCAGTTTGCCAGTCGTTACAATGAATAATATCAGGTGTGAAACCGATGTGCGGAATTACTTCAAGCACTGCGCGAGAGAAGAATGCATATCTTTCAGCATCATCATAATAGCCGTAAAGACCTTCGCGCTTAAAGTAATGCTCGTTATCAATAAAATAGTAAATTACGCCGTTCATATGAGCTTCAAAAACGCCGCAATATTGCATACGCCATGCCACAGGAACGGAAATATGACAAACAAAGGTCATTTTTTTGCGTAATTCTTCAGATATGGTGCCGTAAAGCGGAAGAATGATACGGCAGCCTACAAATCTTTTGCGTAAAGCCTTGGGAAGCGCGCCTGCAACGTCGGCCAAGCCGCCCGACATCGCAAAAGGATAAGCTTCACTTGTTGCAAATAAAACTTTCATAAATTACTCCTTATTTAAAATGCTTGGTTCTTTTCAAAAAAACATAAATTTTCTTTTGTGCCTTTATGTGTAAGACCGTCGCCAATGCTGGTATTTTTATCTGCAATAACATAATCCAATGTGGCATTTTCGCCAACTACTGTGCCCTGCATTAAAATACTGTTTTCAACCACTGCGCCCTTACCAATTTTAACGTTGCGGAAAATAATACTGTTTTTAACGGTGCCTTCAATTATGCAATTATCAGCAACGAGAGAATTGTTAACCTTAGACTTTATACCGTAACGTGTGGGCATACCGTCGTGTATCTTGGTTAAAATAGGACGCTTGCTGTCAAATAACTGCTTTCTTACTTCGCTGTTTAATAAATCCATATTGGATTCGTAATAGGTAGCGGTATTATCCATAACCGCAACATATTCCTTATGCTCAAAACCGTACATTTTAAGCTCGCCTGTTTTATTGGCAAGTACTGCACGTGCAAAGTTGGTTATACCTTCATCAAGTGCGTCCTTAATCATTTCAAGCAACAATTCACTATTGATAATGGTAACACCAATACCAAAAGATGCTTCACCTGCAGCCGCATCAAAGGAAATGCCTGTAATGCGATTATCATCCGCAACTTTAACAAGCATTTTTTCGTTTGATTTTTCGGGCAATTTGCCTGTGTGGTAAACCACTGTAATATCAGAATCAAGTTCAACGTGTTGCTTGCAAGCAGCCGAAATATCAACGTTAGCGATTATATCAGAATCGTAAAGTACGATATATTTGGCACCGCAACGCTCAATATATTCGGTAGCACCTGCTAATGAAGAAATAGATGTGTTAAAACGGCCTACGCCACGCTTAAAATAAGGGGGAATAAAGAATACACCGCCGTTTTTACGGTCTAAATCCCACGAAATACCGCTACCTACGTGGTCCATAAGTGAACGGTAATTTTCGTTTGTAACGATACCAACCGAAGTAACACCACTGTTTACAAGATTAGAAAGGGCAAAGTCAACAATGCGGTATCTTGCGCCAAAAGGAACCGAAGCGGTTGAACGTTTGGTGGTAAGTTTTTTTAATTTGCCTTCGGAATTAGCAAAAATTAAACCAGCTACTTCTGATGTTTTCATATCTTTTCGCCCTCCTTAACGTTTTCAATAATCATTTTGCCTGCAGTAATAACGGCATTTTTACCAACTGTAAGATTGTCGCCCACAAGGGTAACAGACCAATTTTCGCCGCCGATAACCTGCGGGTCTTCACCTACAATTGCGCCTTCTTCAACTACAGCGTTTTCAGCCACAATTGCATATTGCACAGTAGCACCCTTTTTAACGGTAGCGCCAGGCATTACAAGTGAATACTTAACATTTGCGCCTTCTTCAACCGTTACGTTTTTGAAAAGCACAGAATAATCAATATTACCCGCAATTTCGCAACCGTCGGTTATTAAAGAATTTTCTACCACTGCGGTTTCACTTATATATTGAGGCGGTAAGCCAATATTCTTAGAATAAATTTTCCAATTTTTATCGGCTAAATCAAGGTCAATATTGGGGTCAAGAAGGTCTAAGTTTGCTTCCCACAAGGAATCAACGGTACCAACGTCCTTCCAATAGCCATCAAAACGATAAACCTTTAATAATTGATTATCGCCGAGCATTAACGGAATTATGTTCTTACCAAAGTCGTTAGAAGAATCGGGGTTCTTTTCATCCTCGGTTAAATAATATCTCAATTTTTCCCAAGTAAAGATATAAATACCCATAGAAGCCAAAGTGCTCTTCGGAACCTTGGGTTTTTCTTCAAATTCGTAAATGGTGCCGTCTTCATGAGCGTTCATTATACCAAAGCGTGAAGCCTCTTCTAAAGAAACGTCCAAAACGGCTATAGTACAGTCGGAGCCGGTTTCAATATGTTGGTTAAGCATATCGGAATAATCCATTTTATAAATGTGGTCACCCGAAAGAATAAGCACGTATTCCGGATTATAACGCTCTAAAAATTCAATATTTTGATAGATAGCGTTTGCAGTACCCTTGTACCAGTCGCCGCCGGCGCCTGTATGATAAGGCGGAAGAATATGAACACCGCCGAAAGAACGGTCCAAATCCCAGGGTTTGCCTGAGGAAACGTAATCGTTAAGCTCCAAGGGTTTATATTGGGTAAGAATACCTACTGTGTCTATACCGGAATTGGCACAGTTAGAAAGCGGAAAGTCAATAATTCTGTATTTGCCGCCGTACGGAACTGCCGGTTTAGCTATTTTACTGGTTAAAACACCCAAACGGCTGCCCTGTCCACCTGCCAAAAGCATAGCCACGCATTTTTTACTTTTCACGAATATCACTCCTAATGATATATTACTTTACAATAATTATATCATCTTGAAACTTCCGTTTCAAGTTGATTTTTGTAGAAAATAAAACACACAAAAAATATTTTATCGCAAAAATTGTGCAATTTATACAAAAATTTTCATTTTCCAAACCGCAAAAAAAGGAACTATGACAAAATAGTTCCTCTTTTGTTTAATTGTGGTAAAGCTTGGTTGTTCTGTACTTAGGTTCGAAGGTAACGTTAACACCCAATTTTTTGAAAACGCTCTCATCAATACGTGAAAGTATAACGGTTGAGTGCGCCTCGCATCCCCTTAGGTTTTTAACCTGATCCAATGCCTTTTTTGCAACGTCACTTGTTACGGCACAAATTGAAAGTGCCTCTAAAACCTCGTCAATATGAAGGCGGGGATTGTGATTGCCCATAATTTCGGTTTTAAGCTTTTGAATAGGCTCAATAATTGTGGGTGAAATCAAATCTATATCGTCAGGGATGCCTGCAAGCGATTTAAGGCAGTTAAGCACAACCGCTGCCGAAGCACCCAAAAGGCTTGAGGTTCTACCAATTAAAATTTCGCCGTTTTGAAGCTCAATCGCGGTAGCGGGTGCGCCGGTTTCTTCGGCACGCTTGAGTGCGGCTGCTACTACCGGTCGGTCGGAAATATCGGCCGAAACCTTTCTCATAAGAAGCTCGATTTTAGCAACCTCGTTCTTTTCGCCCATACCCTGTCTTTCGGTTACAAGGGCACCGTAATATCTGCGAATAATTTCCTGCTTGGCGGCATTTCTCACCGCCTCGTCATCGGTTATGGCAAAGCCGACCATATTTACACCCATATCTGTAGGGCTTTTGTAAGGTGATTCGCCCAAAATGGTTTCTAAAATAGAGTTGAGCACAGGGAAAATTTCAACGTCACGGTTATAGTTTACCGCAGTTTCACCGTAAGCCTCTAAATGAAGGGGATCTATCATATTAAGGTCGTTAAGATCGGCCGTGGCGGCTTCATAAGCCACGTTAACGGGATGCTTTAACGGTAAATTCCAAACGGGGAAGGTTTCAAACTTGGCATAGCCTGCCTTAACGCCGCGCTTATGTTCGTGGTAAAGCTGGGATAAACAGGTTGCCATTTTTCCGCTTCCGGGACCGGGAGCAGTAACAACAACCAATTTTCTTTCGGTTTTAATGTAATCATTTTTACCGAAGCCTTCTTCACTTACTATAAAGGGGATATTAGATGGATAATCCGAAATGCTGTAATGCTTATACACCTTAATACCAAGTGAGGTAAGGCGTTTTTCAAAATTATCGGCCGAGGGTTGACCTGTATAGCAGGTAATAACCACACTGCCCACGTAAAGACCTATTTGTCTAAAGGCGTCAATAAGGCGAAGTGTTTCTAAATCGTAGGTTATACCAAGGTCGCCGCGGCGCTTATTCTTTTCAATAGCGTCGGCATTGATAACAATAACAATTTCAGCTTCATCCTTAAGCTCTAAAAGCATTTTAACCTTTGCATTCGGCTCAAAACCGGGAAGCACCCTTGCCGCGTGATAATCATCAAACAGCTTGCCGCCAAACTCAAGGTAAAGCTTATCGCCGAATTTAGAGATTCTATCCCTTATTTTTTGCGATTGTAGGTCAATATATTTTGAATTGTCAAAGCCTCTTTTCATAATTAAACATCCCCTGAAAAAAATACCCCTTTATTGTATCAAAATTTATAGTTTTTAACAAGCAAAAATTTAACTTTTATACATATTTATTACCTTTTCGGCACGATTTACTATCATTTCCTTAAGGTTTTGCGGATTTATAACCCTAATTTCATCCCCAAAGTTTAAAAGAAAGGTTACAAGCGCGTCCGAAACAGCCGCTTTATACGAAAAACAAAATTCATCATCGGTAACGTTGGTTATAAAAATATTTTCCGAAAATCTATCCACAACCGTTTTGGCAAGTTTTTTCTTGCAGCACAGTTCTATTGTTTGTATGTTGCCAGTGTACATTCCAAAAATCTTATTGGTATAATCGGCAACGTCAAAAAAGTCGGTATATTCGCTAACCTCACTAAAATGCCTTGCCGCTTCCTTGCGTATTTTAACCTTGCTCATACGGTCAAGACGCATGTGGACAAGGTTATCGTATTTTTGAAAATTGCAAATAAGGTAATAGTGGTCATCCTGCCAGGTAAGCGCATAAGGACTTACCCATAGCCTTTTAATAACGTCTACAAATTCTCTGCCCTTAAGCTCGCGTGACACGTAATCAAATTCCACCATTTTATTTTGTCTT
>JAFVTJ010000044.1 GCA_017503305.1 Clostridia bacterium | reverse complement strand
GTGTTAGAACTTCCTAACGTTGTAACTGTTGACAGCGAAAGCTGGGAGGTTATTTACACAGGCGAAAAGGCTAAACAAACCATTGGTAGAACACCCGATAGTATGCTAAGTGTTTTCCCGATAGAGCACGGCGTTATTTCGGATTATGATTTAACCGAGCATATGCTTAAGGAATATATGGAAAAGGCTTTTGGCAATAAGGTTTTGCGTCCGCGAATAGTGGCAACCTTGCCTGCGGGCCTTGCCGAATTACAGCACCACTCTCTTTCAAACGTGCTTGAAGCGGCGGGCGGTAGAAACATAACCGTTATAGAAAGCCCGTTAGCAATAGCCTTTGGTTTGGGGCTTGATTTTTCGGTGCCGCACGGTACTTTGATAGTTGATATAGGTGCGGGTACTACCGACGTTGCCGTTATATCAATGGGCGCCATTGCAAGCTGTAATTCTTTTAAACTTGGCTCTTATGATATTGATGCGCAAATTATACGCTACGTTAGAAAAGAATTTAATATCGAAATTGGTATGCTAACCGCCGAAGAAATTAAAATTAAGGTTGGTACCGCTATTGAGCGTAACGTTGAAATTGCGGTTGTTGCAAAGGGTAAAAATGCACTTACAGGTTTACCTGAAAGATTTGAAATAACCTCTACCGAGGTGTATGAAGCAATAAAAGACGTGCTTGATAATATTTGCAACGCTATTAGGGAAGTGCTCAACAAAACCGACCCTGATTTAGTGGCAGACGTTATGAACGACGGCTTGTACCTTGCGGGCGGCGGTTCAAAATTATTAGGTTTTCCGCAAAAGATTGAGCAGTTTTTAGGCGTTAAGGTGCATCATCTTGACGACCCCGCACACAGCGTTGTAAAGGGTGCGGCAGTGGCTCTTAAAAAGAGCGAGCTTATTAAAAACGTTGACTACCAAATGCGTACAATTAAGGAACTCGAAATAGAATAAGGTGAAATTATGTTAAATGAAAAAATGCTGAAGTTGGGTGAAAACCGCTCGGTAATACGTGAAATTTTTGAATACGGCAATAAAAGACGTGCCGAAATCGGCGCTGAAAATGTGTTGGATTTTAGCCTTGGCAACCCAAGTATTCCAGCACCCAAAGCTGTGAATGATGCTATGATAAAGCTTTTAACCGACCTAGACCCTGTAAAGCTTCACGGTTATACCTCGGCACAGGGTGCGCCCGACGTTAGAAAAACTATTGCCGACAGCATAAAAAAGCGCTTCGGTGTTGAAGCTGACCCCAATCTTTTGTATATGACCTGCGGTGCGGCGGCTTCGCTCACAATTTGCCTTAATGCCCTTTGCAACGAGGGTGATGAGGTTATTGCGTTGGCTCCGTTTTTCCCTGAATATCGCGTATTTGCCGAAAAAGCGGGGGCTAAGCTTGTTGTAGCAAAATGCCGTGAAAGTGATTTTCAAATTGATTTTAACGCATTGGAGCAGTGTATTACCGAAAACACAAAGGCAATTATTATAAACTCTCCAAATAATCCTACAGGCGTAGTCTTTTCGGAAGAAACCATTAAAGAATTATCCTTGCTTTTAAACCGCAAGCAAGAAGAATACGGTAAAAACATTTTCATAATTTGCGATGAGCCTTATCGCGAATTGGCTTACGGGGTAGAAGTGCCTTATATTCCTAAATTTTACGATAATACTATCGTTTGCTATTCTTACAGTAAATCGTTGTCACTACCGGGCGAACGTATTGGATATATTTTTGTGGCACCTAATGTTGTAAATAAAACCAAAATTTACGCTGCGGTTTGCGGCGCGGGCAGAGCGCTTGGCTTTGTTTGTGCACCAAGGCTTTTGCAGTTTACAGTAAGGGATTGCGTAGACCTTACAAGCGACGTTTCGGTTTATAAGAAAAACCGCGATTTGCTTTATAACGCCCTTACGGAATACGGCTACACAGCCGCTAAGCCTGACGGTGCATTTTATTTGTTTATAAAATCACCTGAAGCCGATGCTAATGCATTTTGCGAAAGGGCTAAAAAGTATGAGCTTTTGTTAGTGCCGAGTGATTCCTTTGGCTTTACAGGCTACGTGCGAATTAGTTACTGTGTTTCTACTGAACAAATTGAAAAATCCTTGCCTGCATTTAAAGCACTTATTGAAGAATATAAGTAATAAAAAAGCGCTTCCGCAATTTAGCGGTAGCGCTTTTAATATTTATTCGGTTTTCACAACGTAGGCAAAATCTATTAGACCGTTGCCGCTTGAAAAATTAAAGCTTGTAAGGTTTTTGTTGTATGCCACAATGGTGTCTTGCGTCATTAAAGGCACAATGTTTTTGGATTTTAAAATATCCTTTTGTATTTTAGAAAGCTTTTCGCCTTTATAGTTTATTCCAAATTTTTCAAGGTATTCCTTGCTGCTTTGTGAAGATGCAAAAACAGGGAAGATGCTTAAAGCGTAGGTTTGGTCTTTAAGCTGAGAAGTAAGCTTTTCCGGAGATGAAACAGCTTCTATATTGATATATGCACCAAGCTGACTTTGCCAGTGGGCTACGATATCGGTAACAACGGTTTTTGAAAAGCCGTCGTCATAGTAATATAAAACTACGCCTTCGGGGAATTTTTTATCCTTAAGGGATTTAATTTCATCAAAGAATAGCTTTTTTGAAGCTTCTAAATCGTAAACGGGTAAGCCTTGTGCTCCTGCATTAGCGGATAAAACGTTGGGGAAAATGCTTTGAGCGGGGGAGTAGCCGTTAATTAGGCTCTTTTCAAAGGTGTGTGGGCTCGCAAGGTTGATTAAGGCAGTTCTAATGTTTTTAGAAAAACCGTCGCTTATAGTTAAAAACCAACAAATGTTGTTGCTATGCGCGGTTTTAAGGCCATTTTCGGCAGCAGCTCCAAGCTCTAACGGACTTATAAAAGCGATGTCGGCATCGTTTTCCTTTAACGTTTGAAGACTTGTGCGTTCCTTGTCAATTGAAAGGAAAACAGCAGCATTTTTTGCTGTAAAATTGCCGTTATAAAACTTGTTGCGGTAAAGTCTGATGCCAAAAACTGTTTTGCCCCATTTGGTAAGGCGGTAACTACCGTTGGAAAGAATGGATTGTCCCTCCAAACCGTATTTGCCGGCACAGTTTTTGAAAAAATCTTCGTTGCAGGGCATGGCAATGCTTGTAGTAAGTGTTTCTAAAAATGTGGGGTCTTCTTTGCTAAGTTCAATTTTTAAAGTATAGGCATCAATTACCTTAACACCTAAATCTTCAACACTTTTTTTGCCTTTAAGTATTGCATCGGCATTTTTTATGTTTATAAGCCGCTTGGCAAAGGGAGCTTTGGTTTTGGGGTCAACCGCGCGTTGAAGTGCGAATAAAAAGTCGTACGCGGTTAGGCTTTCTTCGTTGCTCCACATAGCACCTTTTCTAAGGTTAAAGGTGTAAACAAGACCGTTCTTTTTATAGGTTTCCGCGGCGCCGCAAACAATTTTGCCTTCTTCATTTTTACGCATAAGACCTTCAAAAATATTGCGTATAATCAAAAGCTCGGTATCGTTTTGGGCGGTTTGCGGGTCTAAGGATACGGGTTGTTCGTTTAAGTTAAAATAAATATAAGCCTTATCGCTTTCATCACATGCGCATAAAGAAAAAAGCATTATAAGGCATAAAAATAGCGCTATTAAGCGTTTAAATCTATTCATATTAGAAATTTCCCTTCGAAAATATGTATTATTATACAATAAAGCATTTAAAAATTCAACCGTTCTTATTGGTTTTAATATTTTTTGTAAAAAAACCGCTTTTTTCGTAAATTTTAATTGTAATATATAAATATATATGCTATAATATACACAGTATTGTGAGAATGTTAAAAAAATAACAATCTCGCAGTGATTATTAAAAGGAGGATTTTGTCAATGCTCAAAAAAATTAGTAAATTGCCCTTTAAGGGTACTCCCGAACAGGAAGCACAGCTTGATAAGATTATTGCTGAATGCAAACACGACAAAAGTCTTTTGATGTCTGTTATGCAACAAGCACAAGACGTTTACGGCTATCTTCCTATGGAGGTACAGGTAAAAATTGCCGAAGGTATGGATGTACCGCTTGAAAAGGTTTACGGTGTTGCTACTTTCTACGCACAGTTTTCCTTGTCACCCAAGGGTGAGTACAACATTTCGGTTTGCTTAGGTACCGCTTGCTACGTTAAGGGCTCAGGTGATATTTTTGATAAGTTCAGCGAACGCCTTGGCATCGGTTCTGACGAATGTACTGAAGATGGTAAATTCTCACTTACTGCTTGTCGTTGTATCGGCGCTTGCGGCTTGGCACCTGTTTTAACCGTTAATGAAGAAGTTTACGGCCGTTTAACAGTTGACGATGTTGACGGTATTTTGGAAAAATATGGCTTTTCGAAATAATTCGAAAGGAAAATTTTTATGAAAATCAGCACAATCAAAGATTTACTTAATGCAGAAGTAATTTGTAACGAAGAAGCACTTGAACGCGACGTTCATTCGGCCTGCGGAAGCGACATGATGAGTGACGTATTAGCCTACGTAAAGGACCAAGCAGTTTTGCTAACCGGTCTTTTAAACGCTCAGGTTGTTAGAACGGCTGAAATGATGGATATGATTTGCGTTGTTTTCGTTCGCTCTAAAATGCCTACTGCCGAAATGATAGCATTAGCGGAAGAAAGCGGAATTGTTCTCCTCGCTACAAGTAAAAGAATGTACGAGGCTTGTGGTATTTTATACAGCAACGGCCTTGACGGAAAATTGGTTCAAAATGACTAATGCTTTAAATTTTCATTTTAACGTTGACGGCGATGATTTTAAATCGGCAGGTCACGCCTCGTTTTTAATGAAGAAAAATTTAAGACAAATTGGTCTACCACCCGAAATTATACGCAAGGTTTCTATTGCAATGTACGAGGGCGAAATTAATATGGTTATTCACGCGCGCGGCGGCACTGCTGACGTAAACGTTTATGAAGACTGTGTTGAAATTATCCTTTGTGACAAGGGCCCCGGTATTAAGAATATCGAACAGGCCATGCAAGAAGGCTTCTCAACCGCTACCGATAATATCCGTTCACTCGGTTTCGGCGCAGGTATGGGCCTTCCAAATATGAAACGCTATAGCGATTATATGGATATCAAATCCGAAGTAGGCGTGGGTACCACAATTACTATGAAGGTAAATTTTAAATAATTTTTTAGGGTATTAACTATGGATACATATAAACATTCTGTTTTTTTAGATGTTGAAAAATGTAACGGTTGTACTACCTGTCTTAAACGCTGTCCTACTGAAGCAATCCGCATTAAAGACGGCCATGCCGTTATAAACGAAGCAAGATGCATTGACTGCGGCGAATGTATTCGCGTTTGTCCTAACAATGCTAAAAAGGCTAAATGCAGCGCGCTTGATGCTATGAACAAGTTTAAATACAAGATTGCGTTGCCGGCTCCTTCGTTATACGGCCAGTTTGATAATTTGGATGATATCGACTATGTATTAGACGGTCTTTTAAAGCTTGGTTTTGATGATGTTTTTGAAGTTTCGGCTGCGGCTGAATTGGTTTCGGCATATACTAGAAAATATCTTAAAACCGAAGGAATAGAAAAGCCTGCTATAAGCTCGGCTTGTCCGGTAGTTGTAAGACTTATCGCTCTTCGTTTCCATTCGCTTTTAGACCACGTAATACATATGCTTCCTCCAATGGAGGTTGCCGCAGGTCTTGCACGTGACAAGGCTAAGCGCGAACACCCTGAACTTAAGGATGAAGATATAGGCGTTTGCTTTATTTCTCCCTGTCCTGCTAAAGCAAGCTATGTTAAAAATGGCTTTGCGGGCTATAAAAGTCAGGTTGACGAGGTTATTCCTATTAGCGATATCTATTTCCAGTTAATCGGCGTTATGCGTTACGGTAGTGACGTTAAATCCCTTTCCAATTCGGGTATAATCGGTATAAGCTGGGCTTCGTCCGGTGGTGAAGCAACGGCAATTTTTAACGAAAACTATTTGGCGGCAGACGGTATAGATAATGTTATGCGTGTGCTTGACCAGTTAGAAAACGGTAATATTCCGCACCTTGAATTTATTGAGCTTAATGCTTGCTCAGGTGGTTGTGTAGGCGGTGTGCTTACAATTCAAAACCCATTTATTGCTAAGGCGCGACTTCGTTCTTTAAGAAGATATTTACCTGTTTCGGAAAATTTTGCGGTTGAATCTGACGAGTATCTCCCAAGTGAGTTTTTGTTTAACGATTTACCGGCTTTTCAGCCGATATCGCGTCTTTCGGATAATATGATTGAATCTATGCGAATGATGGCGGATATTCAACGTATTAAGGCGGAGCTTCCCGGTCTTGACTGTGGCTCCTGTGGGGCACCTAATTGCCGCGCACTTGCCGAAGACATTGTAAAGGGACATTCTAACATAGAAAAGTGTCTTATTAAACTGCATAAAGACGGTGGGGAATGATATGAAGGTTAAAGATTTGGTAGAATCGGGCAAATTTAATGCCATAACCTTGCCTGACGGCGAAAGAGATATTGACGGCGTTTACGTTGGCGATCTTTTAAGCTGGGTAATGGGCAGGGCACAGGCTGATAACGCTTGGATTACCATAATGTCTAATATAAATATCTTGGCGGTTGCATCCCTTTCGGACACCTCTTGCATTATTTTGGCAGAGGGTGTTACGGTTGATGATGAAGTTAAGAAAACCGCATTGGATAAAGAGATTAATATTCTCACAACCGATATGGATATTTATAATACGGCAGTTTATTTAAATGGAATAATATGAAGAAGTATTATTACGACTTACATATTCATTCTTGTCTTTCACCTTGTGGTGATGATGATTCCACACCAAACAGTATAGCCGGTATGGGCGAGCTAAACGGCCTTGATATTATGGCACTTACCGACCATAATACCTGTAAAAATTGTCCCCATTTTATAAAGGCGGCAAAAGCACATGGTATTTTGGCGATTCCCGGTATGGAGCTTACCACATCGGAAGAAATTCACGTGATTTGTTTGTTTGAAAATTTGGAAAAAGCTCTTGAATTTGAAAAAAGTGTAGAAAAACTGCGAGTTTTAATTCCAAACCGTACTGATATTTTCGGTAACCAGTTAATTTGCGACAGTGAGGATAACGTAATTGGCGAAGAAAAGCATTTGCTTTCAAATGCTACAATGCTTTCTTTTGATAACGTGTCCGATTTGGTGCAGGAATTCGATGGTGTGTGCTATCCGGCACATATTGACCGTGATTCCAACTCGGTTACGGCGGTTTTAGGTGGCTTACCACCGAATAGCGGATTTAAATTTGCCGAGCTGCACGACAAAGCTAAGGCGGACAAATTTAAATATACAAATTGTGAATTTATAATAAGCAGTGATGCTCATTATTTATGGGATATTAGTGAAAGGGAAAATTTCTTTTTGCTGCCCGATGATGATGAGAACGCGATTAAAAACCTTTTTAAACTTTTGAGAGGTAACTAATGAAGGAATTATCACTTAACATTCTTGATATTACCGAAAATTCGGTTAAAGCAGGGGCAACCTTGACTCAAATATCAATTGAAGAAATTGATGATAAACTTATTTTAACCATAGCCGATAACGGCTGCGGTATGACTGATGAAGTTTTAAAAACGGTTTTAAATCCGTTTTATACCACCCGAACCACTCGCAAGGTGGGAATGGGCTTGCCGCTTTTAAAGCTTGCGGCAGAACAAACGGGCGGAAGCTTGGAAATTTTCTCAAATCACGTGGAAAAATTTCCGCATAATCACGGTACAACTGTTAAAACAGTTTTTATAAAAAATCATATCGACTGCGCGCCCTTAGGCGACGTGGTTGAAACGATTAAAACCCTAATACAAGGTCACCCCGAAACAGATTTTTATTTTGTTCATAAAAAAATGGGTGGGGAAGTAGAGCTTGATACAAGGGTTTTACGCGAAACACTGGAAGGTGTACCGCTTAATACTTATGAGGTAATTAAATGGATTGAGGAATATTTAAAGGAACAGTATTCCGAAATTCAAAAAGCATAGAAAGGAAGAAAAAGAGGATGAAATCTTTAGCTGAATTACAGGCAATCAAAGAAAAAATGAAGAATAAGGTTATTCTTCGTGAAGGCACAAACGACACTCGCGTTGTTGTTGGTATGGCAACCTGCGGTATCGCAGCAGGTGCAAGACCCGTGCTTAACGCATTGGTTGAAGAAGTTAACGCTCTCGGCCTTGCTGATAACGTTACTGTTTCTCAAACCGGTTGTATCGGTATTTGCGAATACGAACCC
>JAFVTJ010000043.1 GCA_017503305.1 Clostridia bacterium | reverse complement strand
GAAAGCGGTGAAAAGCTGATTGCCGAAACTTGGCCCTTGCCGCCGAGTAAAATCAAGGTTGAAAGACAGTATCGCATAAAAAATGAAGGCGGCGAGGTTTTAGCAAACGGCACTTCGGAGTGGTGCATTTTAAGCTGCGAGAATCGGCGCCCGTTGAGAATAGAAAGCGATGTGTTTTCGGGTGGTAGAAGGTATATTACCGAGCAGTCCGGTGCCGGCGATTTTACGCGCCTTCGTGCTGAAGTTTCAGATAGTAATTTTTGCTATGAGCGAGAAATTACCGCCGAGGATATAGACCTTAATAACCACACAAATAATAAAAAATATACGGAAATGGTGCTCGAATGCTTCAGTGATGAATATTTAAATAGTAATCCTATTTTGGTTTACGAGCTGCATTTCGTTAAAGAAACAATGCTCGGCGAAAAAATCAGTGTATACAAAACTGAAACCGAGCAGGGAGTGTTGGTTACGGGAATTTCAGGCGGTAATGTTGTGTTTAGAGCAGGAATGGAGTTTTTTAATGGCAAGAACTAAACTAATCGACCGTCTTTTGCCGGATTATACAAGCGGCGAAGAGGTTTTTAATATGGTAACCCATATTGTTGGTGGTGGCTTTGGGGTTGTGTATTGTGCGCTTTGTGTGATATTTTCAGCCCTTAAAGGTAATGCGTGGGCGGTAGTTTCTTCGGCTGTATATGGCGGTAGCGTAATTGCTCTTTTCACAATGTCCAGCGTGTATCACGGTGTTCGTCATACCACGGGTAAAAAGGTGCTGCAAATTATCGACCACTGTACAATTTATTTTATGATTGCAGGTACATACACTCCTTTAATGCTGTGCCTTTTGCGGCCAATAGCTCCTGTAGCCGCTTGGGTAACCTTTGGCGTGGTGTGGGGAATTTCAACATTAGCCATTATACTAAATGCCATTGACCTTAAAAGCTACAATGTGTTTTCTATGATTTGCTATATAGGGCTTGGCTGGTGTGTCATTTTTACAATTAAGCCGGTTTATCAGGCTTTAACCCCTGCGGGCTTTTTTTGGCTGCTTCTCGGCGGAGTATTATACACACTTGGCGCTGTACTTTATGGGCTTGGTGTGAAGGTTAGATATTTTCATTCTATATTTCATATTTTCGTGGTGCTTGCCAGTGTGGCGCACTTCTTTTGCATATTCTTTTTTGTGATATAAAGGGGACCAATATGAGTGTTTTCGAGCTTTTTTTATTAGCTGTTGGGCTTTCTATGGATGCTTTTGCCGTTGCTGTTTGCAAGGGCTTGGCCGTTCAGAAATTGAAGCCCAGCCACAGCCTTATATGCGGCGCTTGGTTCGGCGCCTTTCAGGGCCTTATGCCGCTTATCGGCTATTTCCTTTTTAAGGCGGTGCAGGTGTATATAGAGGGCTTTGACCATTGGGTTGCCCTTGTCTTGCTTGGCTTTTTGGGAGCAAAAATGATTAAAGAGGCGCTGTCGGGCTGTGAGGAATGCGTTGATGCTTCGTTCGGCTTCAAAACGATGCTTGTTATGGCACTTGCTACGAGTATTGATGCGCTTGCGGCGGGTATCACTTTAACGCTTCCGGGAGAAAACGAAAAGCTTATGGTGTTGCTTGCGGTAACCTTTATCGGTGTAATTACCTTTACACTTTCTGCCATAGGCGTTAAAATCGGCAACGTTTTCGGTGCTAAATATAAAAGTAAGGCGGAATTTACGGGCGGCGTAATTTTAGTGCTTATGGGTGTTAAAATCGTGCTTGAGCATACGGGAATAATTAACTTTTAATACTTGATAAAAGGAATAAACTGTGTTATACTTTTTTTGTAGTAAAAATTTGGAGGGTACCAAATGTTAGATATTAAATTTGTAAGGGAAAACCCCGAAATCGTAAAGGAAAATATTAAAAAGAAATTTAAGAACAGCAAGCTTCCCTTAGTTGATGAGGCTATTGAGCTCGACCAAAAGAAGCGCGCCGCAAATGCCGAGGCAAACGAGCTTCGTGCAAATCGCAATAAATTAAGTAAGGAAATCGGCGTTCTTATGTCGCAGGGCAAAAAGGACGAGGGTATGGCTTTGCGTGCGGAGGTTAACCGTCAGGCTGACCGCTTAAAGGAGCTCGAGGAGCTTGAAGGCAAGTACGAAAAGGCTTTAATGGAAACAATGATGAAAATCCCCAATATTGTGGACGAGTCTGTTCCCGTTGGCCGTGATGACAGCGAAAACGTTGAGGTTCAGTGCTTCGGCGAGAAGACTGTTCCGAATTTTGAAATTCCTTATCATACCGATATTATGGCTGCTTTTGCAGGCATCGATAAAGAGGCTGCAGGTAGGGTAGCGGGCGAGGGCTTTTATTATCTTATGGGAGATATTGCCCGCCTTCATTCAGCAGTTCTTTCTTATGCCCGTGATTTTATGATTGATAAGGGCTTTACCTATTGCATTCCGCCCTTTATGATTCGTTCAAACGTTGTAACAGGTGTTATGAGCTTTGAGGAAATGGATGCAATGATGTATAAAATAGAGGGTGAGGACCTTTATTTAATCGGTACCAGCGAGCACTCTATGATAGGTAAGTTCATCGATACTATTACTCCCGAAACCGCTCTTCCTTTAACTCTTACAAGCTATTCGCCCTGCTTCCGCAAGGAAAAGGGTGCTCACGGCATTGAGGAGCGCGGAATTTACCGTATTCACCAGTTTGAAAAGCAGGAAATGATTGTTATCTGCAAGCCCGAGGAGAGTATGGATTGGTTCCATAAAATGTGGAGCTATTCGGTTGAACTTTTCCGCTCTATGGACATTCCCGTTCGCACTCTTGAGTGCTGCACGGGAGACCTTGCGGACTTAAAGGTTAAATCTTATGACGTTGAGGCTTGGAGCCCCAAGCAACAAAAGTATTTCGAAGT
>JAFVTJ010000005.1 GCA_017503305.1 Clostridia bacterium | reverse complement strand
GAATTAAGACAGGCGCTTGCCGCCGGTGTAGACCGCGTAAAAATTTGTGATGGCGCGTTTTATTCTAACGCATTGCCTGCAAATGGCTTTTTTCATCCCGCGTGGGAGCCTGCAAAAGCCTTACAAAATATACAAAATACCGCAAATTCGCAAATAACTATTGAGAATTTGGAGCAAATAGGGTATAATGTATTAGATAAGGATGGTTACCGCCGAAAAGGAAATTCGGTTTTAAGGTTTTCATTGCTTGTTAATAAAGAAAATCCGGCCAGGGTTAATGCCGCCAACCTTATTGCTAAACAGCTTAAGGAATACGGAATAGGCATAACTGTTCAAAAGGTTTCTTTTAAAGAGTATAAGCGTCGTCTTAAAAAGGGCGAGTTTGATTTATACTTAGGCGAGGTTCGAATAACCGAAAATATGGATTTTGGTAATTTGGTTTCGGTTGAAGGCTCGGCGGCGTTTGGTATTAAAACGGTGTCGCTAAAGGATGTAGGCAAGACCGAAGACAACGAAAAGCAGGAGAAAAAAGATAACGAACTGCTTGACTGTGCTAAGGTTATCAATGGCTTTTACAATGGTAAAAATTCTATAAACGACGTTGCATCAACCTTGCAAAGTGATATGCCAATTATTCCGCTTTGTTACCGCACAGGTGTGCTATTTTGTAATGAAAATATTGAAAACGTGGATACCGCTTCAGCAAGCGACATCTATTTTTCGATAGAATCATATAAATTAAAACTTGATTAGGAGTGTCATTATGATTGCTTATGAAACAAGATTAGGTAAAGTAAATATAAGCGAGGCTTATTTATCCAAGCTTATCGGCCATGAAGTTACGTCCTGTTTCGGTGTTGTGGGAATGGTTCCGCGCGGCGGCAAGCAAAAGATTTTCAATAAACTTTCCAAAGAGGAAAAGCCCGACACTGGCATTAAGGTTTTAGGCGATGCTGAAAACCTTGAAATAGAGCTTCACATCGTTGTAACCTTCGGTATGAATATTAGCGCTATTGCAAAAAGCATTACCGAAAAGGTTGAATACGTTATTAAAGAGGCAATAGGTATTGACGTTAAAAAGGTAACCGTTAAGGTTGACGGTATTAAAGAGTAGTTATTTACTTGTGTTAAGGAGTGTACTATTTTGATTAATGGCGATATATTGCGCGATGCGTGGATTTCTGCGGCTAATAATATTGGCAACCACCGCAAAGCGGTAGACGATTTAAACATATTCCCCGTGCCCGATGGTGACACCGGTACAAATATGTCTATGACCCTTTCAAATGCGGCACGCGAGCTTGAAAAATTAAGTGGCGAAACTGCAGGCAAGGTGGCTTCGGTTAACTCTTCGGCCCTTTTACGTGGCGCAAGAGGCAACTCCGGCGTTATTACCTCGTTGCTTTTCCGTGGTTTTGCAAAGGGTATCGGCAAGGATGAATTTGTAACCTCCGAAAACATTAAAAATGCTTTTGTTTTCGGTGTTGAAGCAGCTTATAAGGCAGTTATGAAGCCTACCGAAGGCACTATTTTAACTGTTGCCCGTGTTGCAAGTGAATATGCAACTGTTGCATATAACCAAGGCAAAGATGAGCTTCAAATTTTTGAATATGCATTAGAAGGCGCTAAAAAAGCCCTTGATGAAACACCCGAAATGTTACCCGTGCTTAAAAAGGCAGGCGTGGTTGACGCGGGTGGCCGTGGCTTTGTAATTATACTTGAAGGTATGCTTTCGGTATTTAAGGATGGCGTTATTATCAAGTCTAACTCTACTGCTGCAGTAGAAGAGGAAGGCGAGGAAGAGTCCTTCAATGCCGCAGGTGAATTTGAAACCGAAATCACCTTTACCTATTGTACCGAATTTATCGTTAACCGTAACCCCGAGTGCGAAAAGGAACCTAACGAACTTAGAATGTTCTTGGAAACTATTGGTGACTGCGTTGTTGTGGTTGACGACGAAGAAATTATTAAGGTTCACGTTCATACAGACCACCCCGGTAATGCAATTGAAAATGCTTTAACCTTTGGTTCGCTTGTTCACTTAAAGATTGAAAATATGCGTGACCAACACGAAAGAGCAAAGCACGATGCACAAAATGCTAAAAAGAAGCCTGCTAAGAGTGCTGACCGCACTGAAACCTTCACCCCTGTAGAGCCTACTAAGGACGTTGGTTTCGTTTCGGTTTGTGCGGGTGACGGCGTTGCTGCATTATTCCGTGATTTAGGTGTTGATACCATCGTTTCTGGCGGTCAAACAATGAACCCCAGTACCGATGATATTTTAAAGGCTATTGAAGCTACACCTGCTCATACTGTTTACGTGTTGCCTAACAACAAGAACATTATTATGGCGGCCGAACAAGCTATTCCGATTAGTACCCGTAAGGTTGTTGTTATTCATACAAGAACTATTCCGCAGGGTGTTTCGGCTATGCTTTCTTTCGACCCCGATAGTGATGATAACGCAAACGCTATTGAAATGCAAAAGGCTACCGAGCGCGTTGCAACAGGTCAAATTACCTTTGCCGCTCGTGATGCCGATTTTGACGGCTTCAAGATTAAGCAGGGCGAATTGATGGCACTTCTCGGTGGTAAGGTTACCTTTACTGAAACCGACCTTGAAAAGAGCGTTTTAAAGCTTCTTAAAAAGATGATTAAGTCGGATAGTGAGTTTGTAACCGTTATCTACGGCGCCGACGTTACCGCAAGACAAGCAGCCGAAATTGAAGAAAAAATTCAAGCAAAATTCGGCTCTAAGGTTGAAATTACCATGATTAACGGCGGTCAACCTATTTATTACTATATCCTTTCTGTAGAATAGGAGTGTTTTATCGTGACAGCTAATACTGATATTCGTTTTTTAAAGGGTGTCGGTTTAAAAAGAGCTGAAATTTTAAAATCAAAGGGCATCGATACAGTCGGTGCCCTTTTGCGCTTATATCCGCGAAAATATCTTGATTGGACCAAGATTACTCCTGTTTCTAATGCGCCGTTTTTTGAAAACGTGTGTATCAAGGCGAAGATTGTAACCCCCATTGAAACGGTTGAAACCCGCAGGGGAATTACTATTTATAAGTTTTTGGCTGAAGACCAAAGCGGTCGCTTTGCGGTTAGTCTTTTTAATCAGGTTTACTTGGCAAACCGCTTGAATGTGGGCGGGGAATACCTTTTCTACGGCAAGCTAGAGGGCAGTTTTGTTATAAAGCAAATGAACTCGCCCATTATAAAAGAAGCCTTTTATAACGGTATTGAGCCGATTTATCCCGCAAGCCACGATATGAGTTCTAAAACGCTCGAAAAGCTTGTTAAAACCGCGTTAGATACTTGTGAAATGCCCGATGTTTTACCCGAAAACATTAGGAAAAACAACAAACTTTGCGATATAAAATATGCGCTAGAGAATATACATTTTCCAAAAACCAAGGAATCCTTCGAGCGTGCTAAAAAGCGTTTGGTTTTTGAAGAACTGTTTTGCTTGCAGGTGGCACTTACGGTTATAAAATTTAAAAACCATAAGCAAAGCGGTTGCGTTTTAAAGGACGGCAATATTGCTGATTTTATGGAATCTTTGCCCTTTGCGATGACAAACGCGCAAGCTAGGGTTGTAAACGAATGTATTGCCGATATGCAGTCGGGCCGTCCTATGTCCCGCCTTGTGCAAGGAGACGTTGGTAGCGGTAAAACTGTTGTTGCGGCGGCATTGTGCTTTGCTGCGGCTAAAAACGGCTATCAATCAGCACTAATGGCCCCAACCGAAATTTTGGCAGAGCAGCATTATAAAACCTTCCTTGCCATTACCGAGAAAACAGGTGCAAGGTGCGGCTTGCTTACAGGCTCAATAACCAAAAAGGCAAAAACCGAAATTAAAGACCGCCTTAAAAATGGCGAAATCGACGTGATTATTGGCACTCACGCGCTTATTGTAAACGACGTTGAGTTTAGTAATTTAGGGCTTGTTATTACCGACGAACAGCACCGTTTTGGCGCAGCTCAGCGTGATAAATTGTCGCACAAGGGCGAAAATCCGCACAAATTAGTTATGTCGGCAACACCCATTCCGCAAACCTTGGCTTACATACTCTACGGT
>JAFVTJ010000042.1 GCA_017503305.1 Clostridia bacterium | reverse complement strand
GCTTGCCCCGACCAATCGTAAACAAAGTGCCCTAATGTCCCTAAAATACCTATTACTAAAAATGCCAAAATGTTGCATTTGGTTTTCATTTTATCACCCGAATTATTATATGTGTAAAATCGTGTTTTTATTTTTAAAAAATAAAAAACTGCGCCGCTAAAACGGTGCAGTTTAATTTAAGGGTTACATATTTGGCAAATGGAATAGCCTTGGTTTATATATTCTTCGCGCGTTTTGTAAAACACCTTGTTTTCTTCATTGATTTTGGAAACAGCGGTGCAATTCTTTTTGTGAAGCTTTTTAGAATTTTTGTTGCCGCAATATAAGCTTTCGGTGTTAACCTTCTCACTTGGGGTAAGGTCGGACCAGTTAATCTTATCCGAATTTACGTAGTCGTCATTGCGATAACCGTTTACCTTGTCATCCTGTGGCAAATTGATAACAATTTCTTGACTTTCGGTTGCAGTATTTTCGCTATTATTACACCCAACCATAAAAAGAGCTATGCAAAGGCATAAAAGCAAAATTCTTTTCATAAAATCACGAAAAGTATTATAACAAAAATAATGGTTGAAGTAAACATAAAAATAAGATAAAATGATTTAAAAGGCAGGTGATTTTTGTGGATTTAAAGCAGTTAAAGCAAAAGGCTAATAATTTGCCGTTGGAGCCGGGCGTTTATATTATGAAGGATAAAGCCGGCAAGATTATTTATATAGGCAAAGCAAAGGCGCTTAAAAATCGCGTTACGCAGTATTTTGGGCTTGGTAATCAGCATACTGAAAAGGTGCGTAGAATGGTTGAAAATGTGGATGATTTTGAATATATAATTTGCGGCAGCGAGTTTGAAGCCTTAATTTTAGAAAACTCTTTAATAAAGCAAAATCAACCTAAATACAACATTCTGCTTAAAGATGATAAAGGTTATTTTTATATTAAAGTTACCAATGAAAAATGGCCTAAAATTGAAACTGCAAAGCAAACCGACAAAACAGGGGAATATATAGGGCCTTATAATTCGGGCTTCATTGTAAAGGAAACGGTCGACCAGGTTAACAAAATATTTAAACTGCCAACCTGTAACAGAAGCTTTGATACTAAATCAAAGCCTTGCCTTAATTACCATATTGGCATTTGTTTTGCACCTTGTAAAAATAATATTTCGATTGACGAGTATCTTGATACCTTAAATTCGGCTAAGGAATATATTAAAAAAGGCGAATTAACCGATACGGCCATTGATAAGTTAAAGGAAAAAATGGAGCTTGCTGCCGAAAGTTTGCAGTTTGAAGCTGCTGCACGAATTAGAGATATAATTAACGCAATAAGCAAAATAAACCAAAAACAAAGCGTTGTAAGTGTTGGTTTTAAAAATCAAGACGTTATTGCAACCGCAACCTTTGAAAACGATGCTTGTGTTGAAGTGCTTATTTTCCGCAATTTCCGTTTAGCCGATAAAAAACATTATTTTATTAACGGCACCAATCAAAAGCCGGAAATTTATCGTGAATTTTTACAACAGTATTACCTTGATAATAATGATATACCAAACCGCATTTTGTTAGATACCGAAACGGATGATTTTGCCCTTTTGGAAAAATGGTTGTGCGAAAAAACGGGGAGAAAGGTTTCCTTGCTTTGCCCCAAACAAGGCGAAAGCAAAGGTCTTGTTGATATGTGCCTTAGTAATGCGGCGCAAAACTTGTCTGACCGCACTAAGCGTGATACTAAAGAAATGGCGGTGCTTAATGAGCTTGCAACGCTGCTCGGCTTAAGCCATCCACCAAAATATATAGAAGCTTACGATATTTCTAATACCGCGGGCGAAAATAACGTGGCGGGCATGGTCGTTTTTAAGGATGGCAAGCCTTATAAAAAAGCATATAAGCGTTTTAAAATTAAAAGCTTTTCAGGGCAGGATGATTATCGCTCAATGGCGGAGGTTTTAGACCGCCGTTTTCAAGAATATGAAAAAGGGGAAGATGAGGCCTTTTCCACCTTGCCTGATTTAATACTTTTGGACGGTGCAAAGGGTCAAATTTCGGCGGTTTTACCCGTTTTACAAAAGCATAATATCAACGTTGCAATTTTTGGTATGGTTAAGGATAGTAAGCACCGCACTCGCGCAATTGCTACAAGTGGTGACGATATTGAAATTAAATCAAACCGATTTATTTTCACCTTTATTACCGCCATTCAGGATGAGGTGCACCGTTTTGCCATCTCGTATCAAAGAAAATTGCAAAGCAAAAAGCTTTTAAGCCGCGAGCTTACCGAAATCAAGGGAATCGGCAAGCAAAAAGCCGATAATTTGCTCAAATACTTTAAAACAATTTCAAAAATTAAGAATGCTACCAAGGAAGAATTGTTGCAGGTTAAAGGTATAAATGAGCAAAATGCGCAAGAAATTGTAAATCATTTCAACTAGAAGCTAACTTTTATTTGACAATATATACTATATGTGGTATTATTTTTACATTATTTTTGGAGGTAGAAAATTATGCAAGCTAAAAAAATTATTCCAAAATTGCTAATCGTTGCATTTGTAGTTGGCTTTGGCGTGCTTTGTGCTAATTCAGGTTCTATCACAAGCCCTGTAGGCACTTTGTGGTCGCTTTTCCCACCTGTTATTGCAATCGGCTTAGCACTTATCACTAAGGAAGTTTATTCTTCACTTTTTGTCGGTATTTTAATGGGTGGTTTGCTCGCCACTAACTTTAAACCCATTCACGCTATTGACTCAATGGTAAGCGATGGCTTTATTTCGGCTGTTTCGGGTAGTGCCGGTATCTTCGCATTCCTTGTAATGCTCGGTATTGTTGTTGCACTTCTTAACAAAGCAGGTGGCTCACGCGCTTTCGGTAACTGGGCTGCAAAACACGTTAAAACCAAGATTGGTGCTTCTATTGCAACCTTCTTCTTTGGTATTTTAATCTTTATTGACGACTATTTTAACTGCTTAACAGTTGGTGCTGTTATACGCCCTGTAACAGATAGCACAAAGATTTCTCGTGCTAAGCTTTCATACCTTATTGACGCTACTGCAGCGCCCGTTTGTATGATTGCTCCGATTTCTTCTTGGGCGGCTGCCGTTTCGGGTTACGCCCCCGATGGACAAGGTTTATCCCTTTTTGTAAAAGCTATTCCTTATAATTTCTACTCATTATTAACCTTCGTTTTCATTATTGCAATCACTTTAATGAAATTTGACTACGGCCCGATGAGACTTCACGAATTAAACGCTCAAAACGGCGATTTATTCACAAGCGGTACAGGCTCGGAAAACGACGAGGAAGAGGTTGTAACAAACTCTAAGGCTCGTGTTATTGACCTTGTTTTACCAATTATTATTCTTATTGGCATTTGCGTATTCTCTCTTTTCTACGTTGGTAGATGTATGGGTGAGGAATGGGTATTTGCATCTGCTAATTACGATCCTTCTTTAGGCTTTGTTGATGCATTCTCGAATACCGATGCTACCGTTGGTCTTCCTTGGGGTGGCCTTATTGCCTTAGTATTCACAATGGTTTACTTCGTTGCTCGTCGCCTCGTTACCTTTAAGGAAGCAATGGAATGCGTTCCCAAAGGCTTTATCGCAATGGTACCCGCTATTTTAATTCTTACAATGGCTACCACCTTAAAGAATATGACAGGCCTTTTAGATTCTGAAACATTTGTAAAAGAAGCATTAACAAATGCAAGCGCTTTAGAAAATTTCTTACCCGCTATTATCTTCCTTGTTGCTTGCGGTATTGCTTTTGCTACCGGTACATCTTGGGGTACATTTGGTATTCTCATTCCTATCGTACTCAGCATTTTCGAAGTTGGCAGTCCTTTAGGCGTTATGAGCATGTCCGCATGTCTTGCAGGTGCTGTTTGCGGCGACCATTGCTCACCGATTTCTGACAAAACAATTATGTCTTCTGCAGGTGCACAGTGCGACCACATTAACCACGTTTCAACTCAGTTGCCTTACGCTATAACAGTTGCTACTATTTCGTTTGTTTGCTACATAATTGCAGCTTTCGTTCAGAATGTATACATTTCCTTGGCAATTGGCGTTGCATTAACTGTTGCTACACTTTTTGTTATCAAAGCAATAACTAATAAAAAGAAAGCATAATTTAAGTTGAATTATTTAGCCGTTACAGGTATAATATCTGTAACGGCTTTAATTTTGAGGTGCTAAATGGGTAAACGTAAACTTGAAAAATATGTGGAAATTGAGCGCAGTATTATAAAAAAATACCGCAAAACTATTTGGAGTAATTTTATTGCCGCCGTGCAGGAATACGAGCTTATTAAGGAAAACGATAAAATTGCTGTTTGTATTTCGGGCGGTAAGGATTCTTGGCTAATGGCAAAGTGTATGCAACAATTGCAAAAGTTTAGCCAAGTACCTTTTGAGTTGGTATTTCTTGTAATGGACCCGGGCTATAACGCTGAAAACCGAAAGCTTATTGAAGAAAATTCTAAAATACTTAACGTTCCCGTTACTATTTTTGAAAGTGATATTTTCGACGTAACCCTTCGTGCAGGCGGTTCGCCTTGTTATTTGTGCGCTCGTATGCGCCGTGGTTGCCTTTACAGTAAGGCACAGTCACTCGGTTGTAATAAAATTGCGTTGGGCCACCATTTTGACGACGTAATAGAAACTGTGCTTATGAGTATGTGCTATTCGTCCGAGGTTAAAACAATGTTGCCAAAGCTTCACAGTACCAATTTTGAAGGTATGGAGCTTATCCGTCCACTTTATAAGGTTAAGGAAGAATATATAATTGCTTGGTCTAATTATAACGATTTGCACTTTTTACAATGCGCTTGCAAATTTACCGAGCAAAGCAGTGAAAGGGAAGACCTTTCCAAGCGAAAAGAAACCAAAGCGCTTATAAAATACATAAAAACCTTTAACAAAGAGGCGGATGATAATATCTTCCGCAGTATCCACAACGTTAATATGGCAACCATACCCGGCTGGCGTGATAGTGATTTTGGAGAACTACATTCATTTTTAGAAAAATTTTAAATTAAATTTTATGCATATTTTCAACAAATACCTTGAAAATATGCATTTATTATTATATAATATACTATGTATAAATTTATAATGAGGTGGATTATGAATCGCAGGCAGGCAAGGGAAGAAGCTTTTATTTTAATTTTTGAAAAACACTTTAATACCTTAACTACAGACGAGATTTTGGAAATCGCTGCTGAGGTGCGTGATTTGGAACCGGATGATTATATCAAGTCGGTTTTTTCGGGTGTTTATGATAATTTAGAGTTTCTTGATAACACCATTTCGGAAAACTCTATCGGTTGGAAAATTAACCGTATTTCCAAAACTTCGCTTTGCATTTTGCGTTTGGCAATTTTTGAAATTAAGTTTATGGATGATATTCCCGTTTCGGTTTCAATTAACGAAGCAGTTGAGCTTGCTAAAAAATATTCAACACCTGAGGATGCATCCTTTATAAACGGCATTTTATCATCCGTTAGTAAAGCACTTTAATATGCAACCGGTTAGTGTTAGACAGTTAAACCTTTACGCGAAATCACTTATTGAAGGGGATTTACGCCTTAATGACGTTTACGTAACGGGCGAAATTTCTAACTTTAAGAACCATTACGCAAGCGGACATTTGTATTTTACATTAAAGGACAACGATGCCGCTATTCGTTGCGTTAT
>JAFVTJ010000041.1 GCA_017503305.1 Clostridia bacterium | reverse complement strand
ATTTTAACACTCAAAGAAATGCTTCAAAACTGCATTGACTTTCAGTGTGAAATTATTGAAAGAAGAACTATTTTTGATAAGCGCAAAGCCGAAGAACGCGCCCACGTTTTAGAGGGCTTAAAGGTAGCGCTTGACTTTATTGACGAGGTTATTAAGATTATTAGAGCCAGCAAGAGCATTCCCGAAAGTAAGGAAGCCTTGATGGAACGCTTCTCATTAGACGATATTCAGGCTACTGCTATTGTTCAGATGCAGTTAGGTAAGTTATCCGGCCTTGAAAAGCAGAAAATTTGGGACGAATTGGATGAAAAGCACGCATTTATTAAGGAATGTGAAGCAATTCTTGCTAGTAGAGAAAGAATTTTAGATATCGTTAAGACCGAAGCTTTAAATCTTCGTGACAAGTTCTCTGATGACCGCCGTACCGATATTTCGGACGTTGCAGGCGAAGTTGATATTGAAGACCTTATCCCCGAAGAAGAGGTTGTAATTACCAAGACCGAAAACGGTTATATTAAGCGTGTTCCCGCTAGTGAATACTCAGTTCAAAACCGTGGAGGTAAGGGTATTAAGGGTATGAACACCCGCGAAGACGACATTATTAAAAATATGTTTGTATGCTCAACCCACGATAGCATTATGATGTTTACAAACTTGGGTAGAGTTTATCGTATAAAGGCTTACGAAATTCCCGAAGGTAGCCGTCAAAGCAAGGGTCTTAACGTTGTAAACGTTATTCCGCTTATGCCGGAAGAAAAGATTATGACAATTCTCCCCTGCACCGTTAAGGATGACAACGAGCGTTACTTATGTATGGTTACCGAAAAAGGCATTATTAAGCGTACCCGCCTTTCTGAATTTAAGCATACCAGAAAAACCGGTATTATCGCCCTTTCTATTGATGAGGGTGACGAGCTTAAGTTTGTTCGTATGACAAGCGGTGAAGAAAACTTGCTTATTGCAACCAAGAAAGGCTTTGCAATTCAGTTTAGCGAAACCGACGTTCGTACAATGGGTCGTACCGCCCGCGGTGTTAAGGCTATCACTATTCGTGAGGGCGACAGCGTTGTAGATATGGCTATTTGCGACCAAAATACCCGTGTGCTTACAATTAGTGAAACAGGCTACGGCCGTATTAGTAAGATTGACGACTACCGCTTGCAATCTCGTGGCGGTAAGGGTATTAAGAACTACCGCGTAGACAAATACGGCGACGTTGCGGCAGTTTTACCTGTAGCGGAAGAAACCGATATTATTATGATTGCGGATGACGGTATTATTATCCGTATCTTTGCGGACGATATTTCGGAATTTGCGCGTCCTGCTAAGGGTGTTAGAGTTATGAGAACTACTAACGGGGCAGGCGAAACCGTTAGAAAGATTTTATCGGTTGGTATGGCGGCGCACGATGAGGCCGAAGTAAACGATAAGCCTGCCGAAGCTGATGCTGATTCGGGCTTGGTTGAAAATGATGCTACTGAAGAGGTAGAAACAGGGGAAGAATAAGCGGTAATTCTTATTAAACGGAGTAATTTTTATGAATAATGATTTTGATTACACAAATCAAAGTGATTTTAATACACCGCAACCGCAGTACGTAACCTATATTCCTTACGGTTTTACACCCAAAACCTTTGAAGAACGCAAAAATATTAAGAAAATTGCTAACATAATAGGGGGCGCACTCCTTATTATGTTGGCAGTATCCGATATTGTTGTAGTAGGCTTAAGGTTAATTTTGGGTGCTTTGGGCCTTTTAGGAAACGAAGGAGCAAGCCTTTTTTTTAACTCCGCTTCTTTTAAAAGCTTTTTGCAGGCAATGCTTTCTATTACAATGTTTACCCTGCCATTTATTTTTCTTTTTAAGGTTAACGGTTATAGGATTTCATCCATTGTTAAGCTTAAAAAACCAAAAAGGGAAGATATACTGCCTTATTTATTATTTGGTGTTGGCGCTTGCTATTTTGCAAATTTTGCAGTTAGCTTTGCAGGTCGTTTTTTTGAAAGCTTTGGTATAGATTATAACGTATCATCCGGCGAAAACCCCGAAGGAATTTTAGGTTTTATGTTAACCTTTTTTAAAATTGCAGTTGTACCTCCTTTGGTGGAAGAATTTGCCTGCCGCGGTATTGTTTTAGGCTCGCTTAGGAAATATGGTGACGGCTTTGCGGTGGTGGCTTCGGCAATTTTGTTTGGTGTTATGCACGGTAATTTTACTCAAATTCCGTTTGCATTTTTGGTTGGCTTAAGTTTAGGCTTTATAACCGTTAAAACCAACACAATTTGGATTGCAGTTGCTGTTCATGCCGTTAATAACGGTGTTTCGGTTATTTTAGATTACGTTACAAACGCGGTTAGCGAAACGGCAGCCGGTATAATTTCAATAAGTGTTTTAACCGCCTGTTCGTTGCTTTTTGCAATTTCTTTATTGCTTTTTAAGGATAATAAAGATGTGTTTACCCTTAAAAAGAGCAAATGCGAATCTACTAATAAGCAAAGATATAAGTGGTTTTTTGCGACACCCACAATGATTATTTTTATTGTGCTTTGCTTTATTCAGTCTTTGAAATTCTTTAATTAAAAAATATTATGTAAACTAACAGAGAGTCGACCGACTCTCTGTTCTTATAGGTGCTTTATGGATAAAAAATTTATGCAGTTAGCAATAAGTGAAGCTAAAAAAGCCGCAACTGAAAACGAGGTGCCGGTTGGTGCGGTAATTGTAAAGGACGGCGTTGTTTTGGCGGCGGCACATAATATGCGCGAGCAAAAGCAAAACGCACTTTCCCATGCCGAGATTGAAGCAATAAATTTTGCTTGTAAAAATTTAGGGTCTTGGCGGCTTGACGGTTGCGAAATGTACGTCACCCTTGAACCCTGCCCAATGTGTACGGGTGCTATTATTAATGCCCGCATTAAAACTGTAATTTTTGGCGCCTTTGATAAAAACGCCGGGTGTATGGACAGTGTGATAAATTTGTGTGATTATCCGCTAGGCCACAAGGTAGAGGTTTATGCCGGAATTTGCGAGGATGAATGCCAAAAAATATTGCAAGATTTTTTTGAAAATTTAAGATAAAACACCTTAAAAAACGATAAAAATTATGCTCTTTTTCAGCTAATAGAAATTATCGGCTGCAATGGGGAGTATTACAACCTGAAAAATAATCGCCTAAAACACAAAATACGGTGTTTTGGGCGATTTTTATGCCAAAAATGGTGTTTTTATTGCAAAAAGTCCTCTTTTTTTACTATTTTTAGCTTTAAAATTATAAAAACATAAAAAGCAACACTTAAAACGCAAAGTAATAATATGTAGACAAAAAGATTTACATTAAAAAGTGAATAAATTAAAAAGCGACAAAAAAGGCAAATACTAAGCGCCAAGCAAAGCGGTAAAATTACTAATTTATTAAAATTTATTTTTGCTTTGCTGATTTTTATAAGCCGTCCAACGTTTAAAAAACAGGTAAAGAAATTTGAAAAATACATAATATAAATAAAACCCATTATGCCTGTTTTGGGCAGTAGCAAAAGTATCAAAATTATTCTCAAAGCCGAGTCACTTATTGCGGTGCGGAAAGTAAAGGTTTGTTGGTCAAGCCCTTTTAAAATGCCGTCGCTTATACTATCAAGATACATTAACGGCACAATTGGCGAAAGCGCTTTTAGCAAAAAGCCTACGCTTTGGTCTTTATATATAAGTACCTCAATTTCTCCGCCCGCCACAAAGAAAATTGCCCCGCAAATAAATCCTACTAACGAGGTAAGTTTGAAAACCTTTTCGCAGGTATTTTTTATAACGGATGAGTGCTTTTTCGCCACCGCTTCTGAAATTTCGGGTATTAATAGGGTAGAAATTGAGTTTAATAAAGCGGCGGGAAAGAACAGTAGGGGAAGAGCCATACCTTTTATTGCGCCAAAAAGGGAAAGCGAGTCACCCTTTAAATTTGAAAATTTTGCAAGATTTTTAGGCACTAATATATTTTCGGCAGTGCGAAGAAAGGAATTTAGATATCTGCCAGATGTGATAGGCAAAGAAATATGTAAAATTTGCTTTAATATTGGATATGGTGGCCGCGCTCTGCCCGAAAGTGCGGACAATTTTCGTTTATCTAGCAAAAACAATACGTAAAGAAGCAAGCAGGCTAAAATTTCGGCGGCGGCATCACCTAAAATTACCGCAAAGCAGCTTGCTTCGAGTCCGCCATTGCTAAATTTTTTTAAAAATAGCAAAATTATTAAAATTCGGGCGGATTGTTCTAAAATTTGTGAAACCGCATTTGGTGTTACCTTGCGGCGCGCAATAAAATATCCCCTAAGGCAAGAGGTTAGCGCTAAAAAGGGGAGTGATAACGGCAAAATTTTTAAGGCGGGGAGAGTTCGCAGGTCTGAAAGGAGGGTGCTTGCTATAAATTCGGCGCCGAAATACAGCACTAAAACCGATGCGACGGCAAAGGTAACGGCAACCAAAAGCGCCTTTTTAAAGATTTTTAAAACGCCCTTTTTACTGCCTAGTGCCAATTCTTCGGCAACAAGGCGGGTTACGGCGGTTGTGGTGCCGCTAATAGCAAAGGTTGTGGCTAAGACGTAAACCGAAAATACAAGCTGGTAAAGGCCAATACCCTCACTGCCGATTTTTTGCGCTAGCCAAACCTTAAAAATTATGCCAAAAAATCGCAAAGCAAGTGAAGATGCGGTTAAAATTAAAGCGTTTTTAATAAAAATTGTCTTTTTCAATAAAGTCATTCCTTTTAGCTGTTACTAAATTGTATGAAAAAAAGTAATGACTATTGCAACAAATATGAAAAAGTTATATAATATAGGTAAGAATGGAAGTGAAAAAATGAGAACACCCTTAGCAGATGCATTAAGACCTAATGATATAAGCGAGGTTGCAGGTCAACGCCACATTTTAAGTGAAGGCAAGATACTGCGCCGAATTATTGAATCGGGTGATATACCAAATTTAATATTTTACGGCCCTTCAGGTGTAGGAAAAACAACCGTTGCTAACATTATTGCCGCAACCTGCGGTAAAAAGCTACATTACCTTAATGCAACTACCGCTTCCACCGCCGATATTAAGGAAATTGTGGCAACTATTGGTACTATTGACGCCACAAACGGCATTTTGCTTTATCTTGACGAAATTCAGTATTTTAATAAAAAGCAACAACAAATTTTACTTTCCTACATTGAAAATGGCGATATTACACTTATTGCCTCCACTACCGAGAATCCTTATTTTTACGTTTATAACGCAATTTTGAGCCGTTCCACCGTTTTTGAGTTTAAAACTCTTTCTAAAAATGATATTGTGTGGCTTCTAAACCGCGCAATTAAGGTTTTGGCGGCCGAAAAGCAAAAGGATATTGTGATTTTAGAAAGCTCGGTAGAAAAAATTGCCGCTTCATCCAACGGCGATGCCAGAAAAGCATTAAATACCCTAGAGCTTTGCATTGTTACTGCTGAAAATGGGGAGAATATAGATATTGATGAAGTCTTGGTTGAGGAAATTTTAGCCGCAAATGCCGTAAGGTACGACCGCGACGGCGATCAACACTATGACGTAATCTCGGCTTATCAAAAATCTATGCGCGGTTCCGACCCGAACGCCGCGATTTACTACCTAGGCAGGCTTTTAGCGGCGGGGGATTTACCAAGTGCTTGCAGAAGACTGCTTGTTTGCGCCAACGAAGACGTTGGACTTGCATATCCGCAAATTATACCAATTGTAAAGTCCGCGGTTGATACTGCAATGATGGTGGGTTTGCCGGAAGCCAGGTTGCCGCTTGCGAATGCCGTAATTTTGGTTGCGACTGCGCCAAAATCAAACTCGGCTCATGATGCGATAAATGCCGCAATGATGGATATTGAACGCGGTATAGGCGGCGATATTCCGCGCCATTTGCAGAATAAACACTTCGATGGCGAGGGTGCCGAGATTAAGGGACAGCATTATTTGTATCCGCATTCATATAAAAATCATTATGTAAACCAACAATATTTACCTGATGATATTAAAAATAAAAAGTATTACAGATTTGGCGATAATAAGGTTGAACGCCTTTGTAAGGAGTATTGGGATAAAATAAAGGGGGAATAATATGAAAAAAGCAACCCTTCCTAAGCGCACGTTGTTGCTGTGGCAAATTCGTGTTGTTATGTTAACCATTTTACTTGTTGCAGTTTCACTTTATTTTAAAAATAGATTTAGTTTTGTTTTGCCTTTGAGTATTGTTTTTGCGGTTTTGGGGCTTTTGGTGGTTGTGTGCTATTTGCCCACCTTTTTTAAAAGCTACGAAATGCTTTTTAAAGGCGAAGCAGTTATTATAAACTATGGCGTTTTTATAAAATTCAGCCACATAATGCCATACTCACGCTTGATTTATGCCCAAACCTTTGCAACCCCTTTAGCGCGTGTATTTGGTGTGGCGGCATTGTCACTTAAGGCGGCGCACAGCCGTATAATTGTGCCTGAAATTTTGCTTGACGATGCTAAAAGGTTTATGGATTCTCTTACCGGCGAGGTGCTTTACGATGAAAAGGTTTAGAGCACACCCGCTAATGATATTAAGCTTTGTTAAGCCGGGTTTAATTTTATTGCTTTTACCGGTTGTAAAAGGCATAATACAATTTTTTGTAGAAAAAAATATTGATGGCGTAATAGGGCTTGAAATTTTTACTTTGAGCATAATTCTTTTGATAGCGGTGCTAAGGTGGCGCTCGTATTCGTTAGTTTGTGATAAGGAAAAAGGCATTGTATCAATTGAATATGGCTTTATCTTTAAGCGCATGGCAAAAATTGATATCGCAAAGCTTTCTTCGGTACAAAACACCCAAAATCCTATTGATGCGATTTTTCGCGCTGTTACCTATAAAATAAATACCGAAGCGGGTGGGCGCGACCGTACCGATTTTCAGTTTAAACTAAGCCGCAAAAACAGTGCCGAGGTTTCTAAGCTGCTTTATGGCGAGGGCGAGCCTAAGGCGGTTAAGTTTTCGGTCTTAAAGGTGGCAATTCTTGCGGCCACAACCTCATCGGCTTTTACAGGTATGCTTGTTGCTGTTCCTATCATAAACCGCGCGGGTAATCTTTTGGGAATTGGTATAAGCGATATGCTGATAAACGAGCTTAATCACATTTCCAGCAAGATTGAAACCTATTTTCCGCCCGTGGTAAACACTATTACTTTAGCTTTATTATTGGCTTATTTTGTTTCGTTTGTTTATTCTTTTTTAAAATACGTCAACTTTAAGCTTTATTTGGAAAATGAAAAATTAGAAGTTAGATCGGGCGTTATTGTAAGAACCCGAACCTCTTTTAAGAAAAAGGCTATTAACAATATCAAAGTAGAGCAAACGCTTTTAATGCAGCTTTTGCGACGTTACGCTTTAAAGGTTAGCGTTGGGGGTTATGGCGATAGCAAGTCGGAATCCGAAGTGGTTATTCCGCTTGGTGCCAATAAAGAAATAAAAAATAAGCTTAATAAATACTTCCCGTTTTTTGTAACTAATGAAGAGGGCATACACGCGCCAAAAACAAACCTAACCTTAAGCAGATTTTTGTTTTTACCGGGCATTTACTTTTTGTGTGTTATAGCCGCTTCAGTATGGTTTGCAATGCGGTTTGACCATTTTACACGCTTTATTTTGTTTTTGACCGTTGTGGCGTGTTCCTTAATAATGTGTTACGCTTATATGGGCGTGTTCCAATTCAATAAAGCAAAAATTGCTTTTGGTGAAAACATATTTGCCCGCAGTAATAAAGGTTTTCGCACTTACGAAATGTATTGTCCTAAGCAAAACGTGGGCGAGGTGAGAATTACCCGTTTTCCGCCCGACAGACTTTACAAAACTTGCAGGGTTAAGGTTCTGGTGCGTAGTGAACGCGCAGACAACGTCAGAGTGCGCCATTTAGATTATAAAACAGCAAAATCTGAAATTTATAAATGCTTTAATATTGAATAAAATTCCATAAACCGCACAAAATAGTAAAAATGTTTCACGTGAAACAAGGAGTGTGGTTTATGGAATTATTTTTAACTTGCTTAAAGGCTTTCTTAGTCGGCGGTGCAATATGTGTAGTCGGTCAGTTGCTTATTGACTGCACAAAGCTAACCCCTGCGAGAATATTAGTTTCCTTTGTGGTGTTGGGTGTTATACTTACCGCAATCGGTGTTTATGAGCCGCTTGTAAAGTTTGCGGGCACGGGTGCTACTGTTCCACTTACAGGTTTTGGTTATAGCTTAGCGAACGGTGTAAAAGAGTCGGTTGATAAAAACGGTCTGCTTGGCGCTTTAATGGGTGGACTTGAAGCCACCGCGGCGGGTATTGCCGCACCGGTGTTGTTCGGCTTTATTGCGGCATTATTCTTTAAACCTGACGATAAAAGTAAATAAAAAGAATAAAAACACCTCCTTTTTAAAAGGGAGGTGTCATTTTTTACAAAATTTAAGAAAAATTTTAGGTACACCGCTTCGCAAATAAATATTTACAATTTTACGTTTTGTTGATATAATAATTTTGCAAAATATGTTTCACGTGAAACAAAAGGAGTTCAAAATGGGAAAAATCATCTCCATTGTTAATCAAAAAGGCGGCGTAGGCAAAACCACAACTTCGGTAAATCTTGCCGCAGGAGTAGGAATTTTAGGTAAAAAAGTGCTTGTTGTGGATGCCGACCCTCAGGGTAATACTACAAGCGGATACGGTATAAACAAAAAGAAAGTGCGCGTTTCTACCTATGAATTGCTTGTTGGCAAAGGCAAAACCGAAGAAGCAGTACTTGAAACTGAATATAAAAACGTTGATATTATCCCGGCTTCGATAGATTTAGCCGCTGCTGAGGTGGATTTAATTGAAATAGACCGCCGCGAAGCGCAGCTTAAAATGGCGCTTTCGGTTGTGCGCGAAAAGTATGACTACATATTTATAGACTGTCCGCCTGCTTTAGGACTTATCACAATAAACGCTTTAAACGCAAGCGACACAGTGCTAGTGCCAATACAATGCGAATATTTTGCCCTTGAAGGCCTTTCTCAGCTTATGGCAACAGTAAGACAGGTTAAGAGATTATATAACCCTACAATCGAAATTGAGGGCATTGTGCTCACCATGTTTGATGCCAGACTTAATTTGACAGGGCAGGTAGTAGCCGAAATCAAGAAGTATTTTTCGGACAAGCTTTATAAGTCGGTAATACCGCGTGCGGTAAGACTTTCCGAAGCGCCAAGCTTTGGTATGCCTATTCAGTATTACGATAAGCGTTCAAAGGGTAGTGATGCTTATAATGCACTCGCAAAGGAATTTTTAAAGAATAACAGGAGACGTTAAAATGGCAATAAAAAAAGGTGGCCTTGGCCGAGGCTTAGATGCTTTATTTAATGAAAACTCAACCGAAAACGGTGGAGTTATAAACGTAAGTCTTAACGATATTGAACCCAACCGCGAACAACCGCGTAAGGATTTTGATGAAGAAGCCTTATCGGAGCTTGCTGAAAGTATCGCCGAACACGGTTTAATACAACCCATTGTGGTTAAACCTGAAACAAACGGTAGATATAGTATAATTGCGGGTGAAAGACGTTGGCGTGCTTGCCGTATTGCCGGTCTTTATGAGGTTCCTGTGGTTATAAAGGATGCCGACCCACAAGAGCTTATGGAGTTGGCCCTTATAGAAAACCTTCAGCGTGAAGATTTGAATGCGGTTGAAGAAGCGCTTGGTTATAGTTCACTTATTGATTCTTTTGCGCTCACACAAGAACAGGTGGCAAAACGCGTTGGTAAATCACGAGCTGCAGTTACAAATGCGCTTCGCCTTTTAAATCTTACCGATGAAGAATTGCAGGCTTTAAGAATGGGCGCCATTACCGCCGGCCATGCAAGAGCGCTTTTATCGGTAGAGGATGAAGCGGTACGCCGCCAAATGCTAGAGCTTGCTACAAACGGTGCTTCGGTGCGCGAGCTTGAAAAAATGGCAACAAAGGCTAAAAAGGGTAAGGCTTCCGCTAAAAAGGCACAAGCAAAACCTATCTTCTACAGTGAAGTAGAGCTTTCTCTTAAAAATGAGCTTCACCGCAAGGTTAACATAACACCTACAGGTGATGGCAAGGGCAAAATCACAATTGAATTTTTCAGCGATGAAGAGCTTTCTGATTTCGCACGTAGACTTGCGGAATAATATATGACAAAAAGACTTAAAAAAGTATTGCCGTGCAGGCATTTCAGAAGTAGACCCCCTCCGAGTATAATTTAAATTTGCAAAAGAAAATTTAAGTTATATAAAGGAGATTATATATGTATTACATTTTTTCGATTTTAGCCCTTCTTTGCTGGAGTGGCTCCGACCTGTTCTCAAAAATGGGAACACGCGAAAAAGATAAAAACAGTCATTGGAAGGTTGTTTTTGCCGTTGGTCTTATAATGGGTATCCATTTCTTTATTACCCTTATAGGCGGCGCGGTTATCGATAATACAGTCGGCGTAGACGGTGTTCACAAAATTGTGGCAAGTCTTTTCTATACCGATTTCAAGCTTATCGATTTTGTAAAATATCTACCTGTTGCTGCGCTTTATATATTAGCAATGGTATTTGGTTATATAGGTCTTCGCTATATCGAACTTTCAATTTCTTCACCAATTTGCAACTCTTCGGGTGCATTAGCGTTTTTAATTTGCGTGATATTTGGTATCTTCTCGGTTGAAGATATTACCGCAACAACTATTATAGGTATAGTAATGATAACCGTTGGTATTGTGGCTCTCGGATTTGTTGAGCAAAGGGAAGATGAAGAAGTAAAGAAGGCTCGCCAAGAAAAAGCAAACCGTAAATACACCAAAAGCATTTTGGCGTTCTTGCTACCTATTTCTTACCTTATAATAGATGCAATCGGTACTGCAGGCGACGAATTTATATTTGCTAAAACCGATATTACCGACTACGCAGCAAACTCGGCTTTCGAATTAACCTTCTTCTTGCTTGCCGTATTTGCGTTTATATGGCTTAAACTCGTCAAGAAAGACATTGTATTCAAGGGAAATAAAAATCTTTTCTTGGGCGGTTTGTGCGAAACTGTAGGCCAAGTATTCTATATGGCGGTTATGTTTAGCGATTTCTCGGCCGGTATGGTTATCATTTCGGCTTACTGCGCAATTTCGGTTCTTTGGAGCAGAATTTTCTTAAAAGAAAAGATGTCCTGGAAGCACTATGCGGTTATTGCATTGGTAATCGCAGGTATTGTAATATTAGGTTAAAAATTTAAATATATATACATATAATATAAAGAGGGGACGGTTTTCGTCCCCTTATTTTTATATTGAAATGTGGTTGCCGAAGTACTAAAACCCCAAGATATTGTGCTTGAAAAATAGTT
>JAFVTJ010000040.1 GCA_017503305.1 Clostridia bacterium | reverse complement strand
TTAAGGCCATCGGCTGTAATCGAAATACTGCCTGTAATGCTACCTATAGTGATTTTAAAAACACAAAGCAAAAGGTTACATAAAATACCCACAAAGCTACCCAAATTGCCGTATTTGGCGCGAACAGTTGTGTTTTTAATATCGTCTGGATTCTTAATAAAAAGCTTTATTAAAAGGGGAGTCATTACATTTTTGCTCCTTTAGAGCCTTTAGCACCACCAAATGAAACACCTGCTAAAATGTTGGTGTCGATAGTATAGGTGATATTGTCGCGTAAGCGATTTCTCTTGAAAGCCAAGTCAATAAGTTTATCAATAAGCTCGGTATATTTAACCCCCGTAGCTTCCCACAAATAGAAAGCGAGAGAACCGGGAATGGTGTTAATTTCGTTAGCGTAAACGGTGTCGGTTTTGGTGTCAATCATAAAGTCGATACGAACAACACCGTTGCAACCGAGGGCTTTAAATACGTTACAAGCAAGCTCGCGGATTTCTTGTGTCTTTTTGTCATTGAGTTCTGCAGGGATTTTTCTTCCCAAGGAAGCCATACCCTTACTGCCACCCGATTTTTTGGAGTTACCCATATATTTGTCTTCGTAAGACAAAATTTCGTCATTAGCGATTGGTTCTTCGCAGACACTTGCTTCACAAGAAACGGCATCGCCTACAACAGAGCAGTTAATCTCGCGCAAATCGGTAATGGCCTTTTCAACTAAAACGCGGTCCGCAAAGGAGAGAGCGAGCATAATTGCGCTGTCAAGCTCTTCGGCGGTATTTACCTTGGTAATACCAACGCTGGAGCCTAAGTTTACAGGCTTTACAATAAGCGGGAAGCCGATTTCTTTGCTTATTTTCTTAGCGTAATCTTCCTTAGCGGTCATATATTCTTTAGCTCTGAAGCAGATGCAATCGAGCACGGGAAGTCCCGCATTTTTGAGTACGTCCTTGAAAACAGCTTTGTCCATACCCACAGCCGAAGAAATAATATCACAGCCAACGTAAGGGAGATTTAAAAATTCGAAAAGACCCTGTATTGTACCGTCTTCACAGTTGGTGCCGTGAACCACGGGGAAAGCCACGTCAATGGCAACATCCTTTTGCTTGCCGAAAAGCTTTGCCTTTTGCGGCTTCATTAAAACGGTGTCGTTTTCACGGGCAAAGTAAATTTTGGTGCATTTTTTAATGAGTTCGGGCAAATTACGATAGTTTTCAATCTCAAGTAGATCGTTTCCGGTGTGCATTTCACCATTTTTGTCAACGTAAACGGGAATAACGTTATATTTTTCGCGGTTTACGGCGCGCATTGCCTGAACAGCCGAAATTATTGAAACTTCGTGCTCAACCGAGCGGCAACCAAAAACAAAAGCAACGTTTATTTTCATAAAAATTCTCCTTAATACAAGTAATTATCAGGTAAATCGTTTTCAAAAAGCACAACGGTATTCTTATTGGCAAAGGTGGAATAAATATCCATAGCTTCCTTAAAGCTTGCTGCGATGTGCAGGTTTTCTTCTTTAAAGCCGTTTTCACGAACACCGTCTGCGATAGGCTTTGAGCGGTTTGTACCAACAAGAATAATCTTATCGCAGTTTTGGGCGGCTTCTTTGCCTAAGGCGTAGTTACATTCATATTCTTTATCGCCAAGCTCAACAAGACCGGGGGTTACAATAACCTTTTGCATACCATGAAAAGAGCCGAGCACTCGAACGGCTTCAAGGCAACCTTCTGGGTTGGAGTTGTAGGCATCGTCAATAAGGAGCGAGCCGTTTGTGAAAGGCTTCATTTCCAAGCGGTGTTCGGCAGGCTTTAATGAAGCTACTGCATATTGTAAATCGGGAATGCTTACCCCTAAGGTGTAGGCAAGTGACACCGCGCCGATAATATCAATTATACTGTGAAGACCTAAAAGGGCGGTGGTAAATTCAACCTCGTTACCGCCAAGGTTTAGTGTAAACTGTGAACCGTTTCTGCCGTAGGAAAGGTTTTTACCACAAAAATCAAATTTTTCGTCAGTGCCGTAAACCTTAAATTCGTCGGTTATACGGTTTATAATTTCCTTACTGTCGCCGTTTACAAAGGTTAAACCGCCGTTTTGTTTAACGGCATCGGCCAATTCAAACTTAGTGGAAAATACGTTTTCAATAGACTTAAAGGTTTCAAGGTGCTGAGGACCAACCGAGGTTATAATGCCGTATTTGGGGCTTGCAATATCGCAAACCTCTTTAATATTGCCAACCTCTTTAGCACCCATTTCGCAAACGAAGATTTCGGTTTGGGGTTTTAGCATTGTGCGAACGGTTTTAACCACACCCATCGGTGTGTTATAGCTGTGCGGTGTGCAAACAACGTTAAATTTTTCGCTTAAAATACGGGTTAAAATAAACTTTGTGGTGGTTTTGCCATAACTGCCCGTAACGCCGATAACGGTCATATTAGGGCGATTTTTAAGCACCTTTTTAGCGTCGTTTATATAGTATCGTGAAATTAACTTTTCAACAGGAAGCGTAACCACCCACAAGGTAAGGGTTAAAAGTGGGGGAATGTATGCAAAAACAAGGCAAAGCGCTATTGCGATTTGGCCCACGATATTTTTGGGTAAAAATGCGTAAAGAGCAACAAAAATAGCGAAAATCAAAATAGCTGTAAGATAAAGGCGCTTTACTCTATCGGTGAAAACAAGGCTTTTGATTGATTTCTTTTGGGTTCTAATAGCCGAAATTATAAAATAAAGCATTAAAATAAAACTTAGCGCACATTGTAATATGTACAGCTTTAAAAAGAACAAAACCGCTACTAAAAGGTAGGCAAAGGCATTGCCTAAAAGGCCGTTAGAGTAACTGCCGCAAAGCCATTTGTAATAGCGTGAAGGGTAGTAAGAGTTTTGTTGAAACATTTGGAATTGGCGGGTTGCGCTAAAAAGCGCACCTACGGCCGAAAAAATTAAGGAAAAGGTTAAATAAATATTCATTCCAGCACCTACATTAGTTTAAAAAACTGTTAATAATAGCATGGGCTTCAAAGGGTCTTTCACAAAAAGAGTAGTGACCTGTGCCCTTTATAACACAAAGACCGCAGTCTCGTATTTTGCTTTCAATAATTTTAGCATCGGCAAGTGGGGTGGCGGTATCATTTTCGCCCCAAATAAGCAAGGTGGGACAAGCAATGTTGTGCAAAATGTCGCGCAGGTCGGCGTTGACGAGGGAAACCAAGGTTTGTCGTAAAACCAAGGGTGCGGCGTTATAATCGGCCGAGCCATAGTGACGCCTTGCCTTTTCCAAAAGGGGAGCGGAAAAGCTTTTGATAATAGGGAGTGTTAAAACCGTTTTTATGATTTTAAAGCTTTTAGCACGCCATTTTTGGCGGAAGCTTTTTTTAGGGATAAGCCCTGCCGAATCGAGCAATACAATTTTAGGGGGATTTACCATTCCGTCGGCCGCCATTTTAAGCGTTACTCTGCCACCGTGTGAATGACCGAACATAATTGGGTTTTCAATGCCGATTTCATTTATAAACTTAAGCACTAAATTGCAGTAGTCGTCCAAATTCCAAGGATTTTCCATTGTGTCCGAATTACCGCAGCCGGGAAAGTTTAAAGCCACCACTTTATAGCGGTTTTTGAGGGTGTTTATTAT
>JAFVTJ010000039.1 GCA_017503305.1 Clostridia bacterium | reverse complement strand
TATTTTAGCACTTTTTTAAGAAACTTGCCAGTGTAAGATTCTGGGCATTTTGCAACGCTTTCGGGTGTGCCTGTGGCAACCACAGTACCACCCTTGTCGCCGCCTTCGGGACCTAAATCTATAATATGGTCAGCGGTTTTGATAACGTCGAGGTTATGCTCAATCACAAGCACGGTATTGCCTGCATCTACAAAACGCTGTAACACCTCAATCAATTTGTGAACATCGGCGGTGTGAAGACCTGTCGTGGGCTCGTCAAGAATATAGATAGTCTTGCCTGTGCTACGCTTTGAAAGCTCGGTCGCAAGTTTCACACGCTGTGCTTCACCACCCGAAAGGGTTGTGGCAGGCTGACCGATTTTAATATAGCCAAGTCCTACATCATAAAGTGTTTTAAGCTTGCGGTGGATTTTAGGTATGCTTTCGAAGAAATACATACCCTCTTCAACCGTCATTTCAAGCACGTCAAAAATGCTTTTACCCTTGTATTTAACGCTTAAGGTTTCGCGATTGTAACGGCTACCGCCACACACCTCACACGGAACGTAAATATCGGGTAAAAAGTGCATTTCAATCTTTAAAATACCGTCACCTTGGCAAGCCTCACAGCGACCACCCTTAACGTTAAAGGAGAATCGCCCTGCATTATATCCGTGCATTTTAGCATCCTTAGTAGATGCAAACAATTCACGAATATCGCCAAAAACACCCGTATAGGTTGCGGGGTTAGAGCGTGGAGTTCTGCCGATTGGCGCTTGGTCGATGTTTATAACCTTGTCAAGATTTTCAAGTCCCTCAACCGACTTATGCTTGCCCGCAAAGGTCTTGGCTTTATTTAACTTGTTTGCCAAAACGTTATATAAAATATCGTTAACAAAGGACGATTTACCGCTACCTGAAACACCTGTAACACAAGTAAAGGTGCCAAGCGGAATTTTAACGTTTATATTTTTAAGGTTGTTTTCACTAGCGCCCTTAACGGTTAAATAATTGCCGTTACCCTTTCTGCGTTCACTCGGCACAGGGATTTGACGTCTGCCGTAAAGGTAATCGGACGTGAGCGAATCGGTGCATTTTTCCAATTCTTCCAAATTACCCGAAAATACCACCTTACCGCCGTGAATGCCCGCTCCCGGACCGATATCAAGAATATAGTCAGCCGCGCGCATTGTGTCCTCGTCATGCTCTACTACGATTACGGTATTACCTAAATCACGAAGTCTTTTAAGGGTTGCTATGAGCCTATCGTTATCGCGTTGGTGAAGACCAATACTTGGCTCGTCAAGAATATATAAAACACCCATAAGCGAAGAACCAATTTGGGTAGCCAAGCGAATACGCTGACTCTCGCCACCCGAAAGCGTACCCGAAGAACGCGATAAATTAAGGTATTCAAGACCAACGCTTTGCAAAAAGGTCAGTCTTTCGCGAATTTCCTTTAAAATCGGCTTTGCTATCATACTGTCGCGAGTGCCGAATTCAAGATTGTTTATAAATTCAAGCTCACTTTCAACCGACATATCGCAAAATTCGATAATATTCTTACCGCCGACAGTCACCGCCAAAAATTCGGGCTTTAGTCTATTGCCGTGGCAATCGGGACAGGGCGATTCGGTCATATAGCTTTCGATTTCGTTTCTTGAATAATCGCTTGTAGTGGTTTTATAACGGCGTTCAAGGTTGTTTATTACACCCTCAAAATCGGCATAATAGGTACCTCCGCCAATGATTGTATTGCGCTCTAGCTTGATTTTTTCACCGTTTGTACCGTATAAAATAGCCTGCTTGCCCTTTTCGGGAATATCCTTAAAGGGTAAGTTTATATCAAACCCGTAATGCTCGGCAACGCCTCTATAGTACATTTCGGCAATGGTCGAAGAATCAGGGTTAAACCAAGTGTTAACACCCCAACCCGAAGCCTTAATTGCACCGTCTAAAAGGGATTTATCCTCGTCGTTTATAACAAGTCTTGGGTCAACCTTCATAAACATACCAAGACCCGTACAGGTAGGACAAGCGCCAAACGGACTGTTAAAGGAGAACATTGTGGGGGTAAGCTCGGGTATGCTTATACCGTGCTCGTCGCAAGCGTAGGTTTGGGAGAATTGCAGTTCTTCCCCACCAATAACGTCAACCGCCACTAAGCCACCCGAAAGTGCTACCGCAGTTTCGATACTGTCAGTAAGGCGGGATAAAATATCACTCTTTATAACAAGGCGATCAACAATAACCTCAATCCAATGCTTTTTGTTCTTTTCTAGCTTAATTTCTTCAGCTAAATCATAGATATTGCCGTCGATTCGCGCCCTTACGTAGCCTTGCTTTTTAATATTTTCAAGCTCTTTTTTATATTCGCCCTTTCTTCCCTTTACAATGGGCGATAAAATTTGAATTTTACTGCCTTCGGGTAATTTCATAACCACGTCTACAATTTGGTCGGTGGTTTGTTGGGAAATTTCTTTACCGCAAACGGGACAATGCGGAACACCCACACGGGCATACAAAAGACGTAAATAATCGTATATTTCGGTAACAGTACCCACGGTTGAACGCGGGTTTTTAGAGGTTGTCTTTTGGTCGATTGAAATTGCGGGAGAAAGCCCTTCAATAACCTCTACGTTAGGCTTTTCCATTTGCCCCAAAAACTGGCGGGCATAGGAAGATAACGACTCAACGTAGCGTCTTTGACCCTCGGCATAGATTGTATCAAACGCCAATGAAGACTTACCGCTACCCGAAAGACCCGTGAAAACGACAAG
>JAFVTJ010000038.1 GCA_017503305.1 Clostridia bacterium | reverse complement strand
TGCTAATGAACTTCGCAAAATGTGTGATATTGTTAAGGGTGACAACCCCGATACTGTTACTGTTTTCGCAGGTGTTAACGGCGAAAAATTGACCTTCTGTGCTGCTTGCGGCAAAGACGCTATCGCTAAGGGTGCTCACGCCGGTAACCTGGTGCGTGAAATCGCAAAGCTTACAGGCGGTAACGGCGGCGGTAAGCCCGATAGCGCTATGGCAGGCGGTAAGGATGTTTCTAAGCTTTCCGATGCACTTGCAAGTGTTGTAGCTTTAGTAGAAGCACAAATTAAATAAGGTGATATTATGAACGATTGTTTATTTTGTAAAATTATAAAGGGCGAAATTCCAAGCAGCAAAATTTACGAAAACGAATTTGTTTATGCATTCAAGGATATTGACCCTCAAGCCCCCTTCCACGCTATCATTGTTCCGAAGCAGCATATCGCTTCAGCTGATGAAATAACCGCTGACAATAGTCACTTCATTGCCAAAATCTTCGAAGCAGTGGCTTTAATTGCAAAACAAGAAAACCTTGAAAATGGCTATCGCGTTGTTAATAACTGCGGTAAAGATGGTGGTCAAACCGTTGGTCACATTCATTTCCATCTTTTAGCACGCCGCAATCTTCAATGGCCTCCCGGCTGATTTTGAGGTAATTTTATGAAAAAAGATATTACTTTAATTGTTATGGCCGCAGGTATGGGCAGTCGCTTCGGCGGTCTTAAACAAATTGAACCCGTAGGCAAAAACGGTGAAGCTATACTTGATTTTACTGTATATGATGCAATCAAAGCAGGCTTTACAAAGGTTGTATTTGTTATTAAGCACGCCATTGAAAATGATTTTAAAGAATTTGTCGGCTCGCGAATTGCTAAAAAAATTAAGGTTGAGTACGTCTTTCAGGAAATTGACAAGTTACCTGATGGATTTACTACTCCCGAAGACCGACAAAAGCCTTGGGGCACTGCACACGCCATTCTTTGCTGTAAGGATGTCGTAAACGAGCCCTTTGCAGTTGTAAATGCCGACGATTTTTACGGTCGTTCTGCTTTACAAAAGGTTGCCGACTTTTTGAAGAGCGAAACTGAAAACTACTGTATGGTAGGCTTCCGTCTTGCCAATACTTTAACCGAAAATGGCTCGGTTTCACGTGGCGTTTGCGAAATTGACAACCAAAATTGCTTGACAAAGGTTACAGAGCGTACTAAAATTATCGACTGTAAATATACCGAAGATGATGGTCAAACCTGGACTTCCCTTTCTCCCGACACGGTTGTTTCTATGAATCTTTGGGGATTTATGCCTGATATTTTTGAGTTTATTGAAAAAGGCTTTAAAGAATTTTTAAAAACTAATATAAACCTTCCAAAAAGTGAATACTATTTACCAACGGTTGTTTCTTCACTTATTGATAACGGCCAAAAAAACGTTGAGGTTTTAGTTGCCGAAGACAAATGGTATGGTATCACCTATAAAGAAGATAAGCAAAAGGTTGTTAATGCTATCGGCGAAATGATTGATGCCGGTATTTATGAAAATATGTAAAGGAGAATTTTTATGAATTTTATCACAGTTAAAGATTACGAAACCTTAAGCCGTAAGGCCGCCGCTATTATCGCGGCCGAAGTTGTAAGAAAGCCTGACTGCGTTTTAGGTCTTGCTACAGGCTCTTCTCCCGTTGGCGCTTACAAAAATCTAATCAAAGCTTGTGAAGCAGGTGACCTTGATTTTTCTAAGGTTACTTCTATCAACCTTGATGAATACGTAGGTCTTGACGTTACAAGCGACCAAAGCTACCGCTTCTTTATGAACGACAACCTTTTTGATCACATCAACATCGACAAGGCGAAAACCTTTGTTCCCAACGGCAAGGCAGAAGACATGAAGGCCGAATGTGAAGCTTACGACAAGCGTATTAAGGAAATGGGTATTGATATTCAGCTTCTAGGTATCGGCGTTGACGGCCATATAGCATTTAACGAGCCTGATACCTGCTTCACTAAGGAAACCCACGTTGTAACTTTGGATCCTTCTACAATCGAAGCTAACGCTCGTTTCTTTGAAAGCATTGACGACGTTCCGAAAACTGCTGTTACCATGGGTATGGGCGGCATCATGTCTGCTAAGAAGGTATTGCTTATCGCTAACGGCACTGCTAAGAAAGACATTGTAGAAAAAGCCTTCTTCGGTCCTATTGACCCACAAGTTCCCGCTTCTATTTTACAATTACACCCCGACGTAACTGTTATTTTTAGCGAAAATTAAGGAGAAATTAGGATGTTTAAAAAGACAAAAGGATTAGTAAACGAATTTAAGAATTTTATCATGCGCGGCAACGTTATTGATATGGCTGTCGGTGTAATTATTGCAGGTGCATTCGGCAAAATTACCACAAGCCTTGTTAATGATGTATTTATGCCCTTTATCGGTTGGATTATCGGCGGTTTTGACCTTAGTAAGCTCAACATAATTCTTAAGCCCGAAGTTTTGGACGAAGCCGGCGTTGTTGTTACCCCCGCAGTTACAATCGGCATCGGTACACTTTTAGTAACAATTATCGACTTCCTTATTATCGCTTTAGTTGTATTTATGATAATTAAGGTTTTCGCCAAAGCTAAAGAGCTTTCCGAAAAAGCACATACAAAAAAAGCTGAAGAAGTTGTGGAAGAAGTGGTTGAAGAACCCAAGCCCACAAGCGAAGAATTGCTAGCACAAATTCTCGAAGAAATTAAAAAGAAATAGAAAAAACGGCTACTTTTAGTAGCCGTTTTATTTTGCAAGTGGATGGAATTTTTGGTATTTACTTGTATATTTTGCTTTTACAAACTTTGCATAAATTTGGGTTGAAGAAATATCGCTATGACCGAGCATTTCCTTAATATCCTGTAGCTTTGCGCCATTTTCAAGCAAGTGTGCCGCGAACGAATGACGAAGCGTTTGTGGGGTTATTTCTTCCTTTATGCCGGCCTTTTTAGCGTAAAATTTAATAATTTTCCAAAAGCCTTGACGCGACATAGGTTGTCCACTAATATTAGTAAACAAAATTTCTTGATTTTCATCGCTTACAAAGGCAGGTCTTACGTTTTGAATATACTGTGCTATAGATTTTAAAGCCGCAGGATAAATTGGCACAATGCGTTCCTTAGTTTGCGATTTTAAATGCAAAATGCCAACGGTAAGGTTAATATCATTAAGTTTAACCTGTAAAAGTTCTGAAACCTTTATGCCAGTTGCGTACAAAAGCTCAAGCATTGCTTTGTCGCGCAAGCCCTTTAAATCATCAACGTCGGGTTGTGCCAATAAAAGCAACACCTCATCCGAATCTAAAACGCCAAGCTTTTGTGGCTTGATTTTTTTAAGCTTTATATTTTCTGCAGGGTTTTCGGGCACCCTACCCGTTTGCTTTAAAAAATTAAAAAACGCGCGCAATGAAGCAATTATACGCACTTTTGTGGCTTCCGATTTTTCAAGACCTTGCAAGTATTTTTCAATGTGTTTAACGTTTATTTTAGAATAATCTGCTATGGTGCAAAATGCAAGAAACTGCTTTACGTCGCGAACGTATGCTTCAACCGTGTTGGAAGAAGCTTTTTTACTTTCAAAAAGATATGCTTTGAAAGTT
>JAFVTJ010000004.1 GCA_017503305.1 Clostridia bacterium | reverse complement strand
TTATTGCAATGGGCAAAGACGTTCGTGTAATAATTATCAAGCTTGCCGACCGTCTTCACAATATGCGAACAATTGATGCTATGTATCCGCAAAAGCAACGTGACGTTTCGCTTGAAACACTTGAAATTTATGCACCAATTGCACACCGTCTTGGTATTAGACCGGTTAAGGAAGAGTTAGAAGACCTTGCGATTAAGCATCTTGACCCTATTGCTTATAAGGAAATTGAAGAACTACTTAAGCACCGTAAAAATCATCGTGAACAAATTTTAAACGAAATTAAGGGTCGTATTGAGGAAAGATTGCGCGAGACAATTCCCAACGTTACCTTGTCTTTCCAAGGTCGTGTTAAGTCAATTCACGGTATCTATCGTAAAATGTATGCTCAGGGCAGAACTTTTGATGAAATTTACGATATTTATGCAATACGTATTATTACCGACACTGTTGCCGACTGCTATAATATTTTAGGCTTAATGCACGATATGTTTAGACCTATTCCAAACAGATTTAAGGACTACATTTCAACACCAAAGCCTAATATGTATCAGTCCTTGCATACCACAGTTATCAGCCGTGCGGGTATTCCTTTTGAAATTCAAATCAGAACCTTTGAAATGCACCACACTGCTGAATTTGGTATCGCGGCGCACTGGAAATATAAAGAGGGTATTACCGAAAACAATCAGAAAATGGAAAAGCGTCTTGAATGGATTCGCCAGCTTATTGATACTCAAGACGATACAAGCGACGCTGCGGACATTATTCGCACCATTAAGGTTGACTTAGCCGAAGAGGACGTTTTTGCCGTAACACCTAAGGGCGATGTTATTAACCTGCCCGATGGTGCAACCGTTGTTGACTTTGCGTTTGCTATACACTCGGCTGTTGGTACAAGAATGGTTGGCGCCAAGGTTGATGGTAAAATTGTTCCAATAAACCACCTAATTAAAACAGGTGAGGTTATTGAAATTTTAACTACAAATTCGGCTAACCACGGACCTAGCCGCGATTGGCTTAATATAGCCGTTACTTCTTCGGCTAAGGCTAAAATTCGTTCCTGGTTTAAAAAGGAAAAACGAGCCGAAAATATTGTATCGGGTAAAAGTGACTACGAAAAAGAGCTTCGCCGTAACAATATTAATTTCAGTGAAGAAGAGCTCGATGAATATACCGAAGAATTGGCGAAAAAATATCGTTATGCCAACGCTGAGGAATTTTACGCCGCTATCGGTTATGGTGGTATTTTATTATCAAAGGTACTGCCGCGTATTAAGGAAGATTACAACAAGAAAAATGCCGCGGCAAAACCTGTTACTGCAATGCCACTTACACCACCAAAGCAAAGCAAATCCACCGATGGCGTTATTGTTGAAGGCATTGATAACTGCTTAATTAAGCTTTCAAGATGCTGCAACCCCTTGCCGGGTGATGATATTATTGGTTTTATTACTCGTGGACACGGTGTTTCAATACACAAGCGCGACTGTAATAACGTGCCTGTTGATATTAGTGCGGCAAGTGAGCCTGACCGTTGGATAACTGCCCATTGGCACGGCAATAAGGTTGAAGGCTTTACCTCAACTCTTAAAGCGGTTGCTATTGACCGCGACGGTATTTTAATCGAGGTTATGAATGCCCTTAATAATATGCATGTTCCGATTCATAGCATTAGCGCACGTAAAACCAAGGATGGCAACGCTATTATTATTATGACAATCAGTGCAGAAAGCGTTGAACATTTAAGAAGTATTATAAACCGTGTTGAAAAGGTACCGAAAATATTTAACGTTGAAAGGATAAATCAGTAATGAAAGCGGTCATTCAAAGAGTGTCAGAAGCATCCGTTTCGGTTGACGGAAAAATTGTTGGCAGCTGCAATAAAGGTTATATGATTTTATTCGGCGCGGTTGATGGTGATACTCCAGCCGACATTGACGTCTTAGCGCAAAAAACCGTCAATCTTCGTGTATTTTCGGACGAAAATGATAAAATGAATAAGTCAATACTTGATATCGATGGAGAAGCGCTTGTGATTTCACAATTCACTCTTGCTGCTGACGTTAAAAAGGGTAACCGCCCATCCTTTAGTATGGCGTTAGAGCCGAAATTAGCTGAGGAATATTATGATATCTTTTGTGAAAAACTGCAGTCCCTCGGTGTTAAAAGTGTTGCCAAAGGCATTTTTGGTGCTGATATGAAGGTAAGCCTTACTAATGATGGACCTGTAACTATTTTATACGATACTGAGATTTGGAGAAAAAATGGAAATTAAAACCCTTGTTTTAGGTGCTTTACAGTCTAATTGCTATTTAATATCAACCACAAAAGCCGCTGTGATTATAGACCCAGGCTTTGATTCGAATATTACCCTTGATTTTTTGAAGCAAAACAAGGATAAGCAACGCCTTATTTTATTAACACACGGCCATTTTGATCACATTGGTGGTGCTAAGGCTTTGCGCGAAGCCACAAACACAAAAATTGCTATAAGCAAAGAGGATAGCCAATTTTTATTAGACCCAAATTTAAATCTCTCGGCGCAATTTGGCGAGGCCTTGCCACCCTTTGAGGCGGACATTTTGATTGATCTTGAGGATGAGATTTCGGTAGGAGATCTAACCTTCAAAATTATTAAAACACCGGGTCATACTACCGGCGGCCTTTGCTTTTTAATTGGTGAATATCTTTTTTCGGGCGATACACTCTTTTGCAGAAGCATCGGACGTACCGATTTTCCAAATGGCAATTTTTCACAGCTTAAGGCTTCTATTGAAAAACTCTATACCCTTGATGAAGACACGATTGTTCTATCGGGTCACGGGCCTGAAACCACAATTGCAGAAGAAAAACTTTATAATCCCTTTGTAAGAGGTTAATAATGCGACTTTGTTTAATAAATCATCAGTTTCGTTATGAAATTGAAAAACTGGTTAGAATTTTTCTACCGTTTGAGAAAATTGAATACTTTGATACCGCTGAGGTTAGTGATTTTTGTCTTTTAACCGAGATTTTGGATAATAGCGCTCACGCAAGGCTTTTCATAAACGGTAAAACTTACGAAAGCTTGCTTGAGATTAAGGACCTTAACGGCGATTTTGAAAAAGACAGCGAACTGTTTTTGGCGCTTGCGGTATTTGACACTTTTACGGCCGCTACAGGCTATTTTCCTGAATGGGGAATATTAACAGGTGTTAGACCCGCCAAGCTTTATTCAAGGCTTTTAAAAGAACGTGGCGCGCAATTTGCTAATGATTATTTTGCGAACGTTTTGCGTGTTAACCCCAAAAAGCTTTCATTATGTGAGCAAACCCGAAAAGGCGAGGGGAATATAACCGCTCTTTCGACTCCGTCTTCTTTTAGCCTTTATATTTCGGTTCCGTTTTGTCCTACAAGATGCTCTTACTGTTCCTTTGTTTCACATTCGGTGCAAATGGCAAAAAAGCTTATTCCTGACTATGTTAAGCTTTTGTGCTTAGAACTTGAAGAAACTGCAAAAATTGCAAAGGCTTTAAACTTAAGGCTTGAAACAATTTATATTGGCGGTGGCACACCAACAACACTTTCGGCCGAGCAACTAGATGCTGTTATGCAAACTGTTAAGTCTAATTTCGATTTATCTTTCTTGCGTGAATATACAGTTGAAGCGGGAAGACCTGATACTATTACCCCCGAAAAGCTTAAGGTTATTAAGAAAATGGGCGCTACACGTATTAGCATTAACCCCCAAACTATGAATGATAACGTGCTTTCACATATTGGTAGAAACCATACTGCAAGTCAAACGGTTGAAGCGTTCAATCTTGCACGCGAATTAGGTTTTGACAATATTAATACCGATTTAATTGCAGGTCTTCCTACCGATACTTTTGAAAGCTTTAAGGTCACTTTATCCAGGGTTTTGGAAATGAACCCCGAAAGTGTAACTGTGCACTCGCTTTCTATGAAGCGCTCTTCAAACCTTTCTACAAGCGGCAACTTGCCCGAGCTTGAAGCAGGGAAGACTGCGGGTATGATGGTCGATTACGCACTTGAAACTTTAAGCAAAAATGAGATTTTGCCTTATTATATGTATCGACAAAGCAAAACGGTTGGTAATCTTGAAAACGTTGGCTATTCAAAGAAGGGTTACGAGTGCTTGTACAACGTTTTCATTATGGACGAAACCCACACAATTTTGTCCTGTGGCGCATCGGCTGTTACGAAACTCAGAGAGCCTTTTGGCAATCAAATTGAACGTATTTTTAATTATAAATATCCCTATGAATACATAACTAAATTTGATGAAATATTAAATCGTAAAAAGCGCATTAAAGAGTTTTACGATTTATATAAAACTTGATTTATTTTACTCTTTATGTTATATTGTAAAAAACGGAGGTATTATTATGAATTTTTTAGATAATGCACTTGATGTAGCAAAAGAAACCTTTGAAATTGTTTCAAAGAAGACAAGCGATATTGTTACAACTCAAAAGCAAAAGTTTGATATTGCTTCTCTTGAAAGTAAGCGATTAAAGGATTTTCAAAAATTGGGTGAAATTTATTTTAATCAAATTAAGGATTGCGAAATTGCAGACGAAAAAACCAAAGCCATTGTTGAATCTATAATTAGAAAAGATAATGAAATCTTCCGCCTAAAGGATGAGCTTAACGCTGCAGTGTATAAAAAGGTATGTCCCAACTGCAATTCTAATATAAGCAAAACCGCCGTTTATTGTTCTTCTTGCGGCGCTAAAATGGATGTTGAAGAATAAATGGCTGTTTTTCAGCCATTTTTTATTGGAGGAAATTAAATGATTAAAGTTGGTATAGTTGTTGCCGATTTGGACGAGTACAAGCCTTTGGCAAGCTGCATTGAAGCAGGGGAATATACTGAATATTCTGTTTTAGGAAGACAAGGCCATAAATTCAATATAACTACTGAAGACGGCTCTGCTGAAGTGATTTCGGTTTTATGCGGCATTGGTAAGGTTAATGCTGCGGCAGTGACAATGCACCTTGTTGATATTGGTTGCGATTACATATTTAACTTTGGCCTTTCGGGTGGTATTAGCGGCATTTGCCGTGGTCAAATTACTGCACCGTACAAATTTTTGGAATACGATTTTGATTTATCGGGTATAGGCTATAAGCTTTGCGAAAAGCCATCGCAGGAGTATATCTATTCTGCTGATGAAAAATTGCTTTCGGTAGCTAATAGTATCGTTAACGGCTTAAAAATGGGCACCGCAGTAACAGGCGACCACTTTATTTGTGATGCGGCCGTTCGTGATAGCTTAAAGGAAAACTTTAACGCTATGTCTTGCGATATGGAAACTGCAGCGATTGCTTATGTTTGCAGTTTTGCAAAGGTGCCTTTTTTGGCGCTTCGTCGTGTTTCGGATGATGCCGGCGAATCGGCAACCGAATCATACAGAGAAATGAATTTACAAGACGATACTTTGCTATCAGACTACTTATTTGAAATTATAAAGGAACTCATATGAAGAATTCTAAGCAACTTTTAGGAGAAAGTTCAGTAATTTTAGTTGTTACAACCATTTTAACCAAAACTATAAGTGCAATTTTTAAGCTACCCTTAGCCAGCGATGCTTTTTTAGGTGAGGTGGGTTTTGGTTATTTTTCAGTTGCACACGATCTATTTATGCCATTTTACCTTTTGGCTATTTCGGGTCTGCCGGCAGCACTTTCTAAAATTACGGCCGAAAATTTAGCGAAAAAGAATTTTTTGCAGGTTAAGAATAACTTTTTTACTGCGAGAAGACTGTTTATTCTTTTGGGAATTGCTTTTTCCTTGCTTCTATCCTTGTTTTCAATTCCTTTGGTTTTAAGTAAGGGTAGCGTAAACTCAATTTATAGCGTTTTAGCAGTTTTGCCTTCGGTATTTTTTTGCTTTTTAATCTCGGTTTACCGCGGTTATTTTGAAGGATTTTCAAATATGTATCCTTCAGCAATTTCTAAGATTATCGATAGCCTTTCAAAGCTTTGCCTGGGACTTATATTCTCATTTGTTGTTATTCGGTTAACAAATGATCCCGCATTAGCAGCCGGTGCTGCAATGCTTGCGGTTTCTCTTGCAACGCTTGTTTCGATTCTCTATTTGCATTTGAAATTCAAACGTAATAACCCCTTGGATAAGCTGAAATTTGAAAAGGAAGAAGGTTTTACGCCGCTTACTATTAAGGCATTATTTGTTTTAGCAATACCGTTTGTAATTGCTTCCTTGGCTTCCAGTGTTGTTTCTGTGATAGACGTATTCACAGTTAATTTAAAGCTTTCTAACGCCGATAATGAATATTTAAGCGTTTTAAACGCAATGTATAGTAATGGTGGTGCTTTACAAAATCAAATTGGTTTTGATATGGCGGCCTATCTTTATGGTGTTAAAAGTAAGGCCTTTGCTATTTATCATTTAATACCAACCGTTACTATGTCGCTGGGTGTTGCAGCCTTGCCGATAATCAGCACAGCGGTTATAGAAAAGGATAATGCCGCTCTAAAAGATAACACACAGTATTTAATTAAAATTTTATCATCGATAGCTTTTCCTGCTGCAATTGGTCTTTTTGTGCTTGCAGGACCTATTATGAAACTTTTGTATTCTTCAAACGATCCTTTAAGTGGCAACTTGCTTTCGATTTACGCTTTTACAGCCTTGTTTTCCGCTTTTGTGGTTCCTTTCACAACCTTACTTCAAGCGTTGAATAAGCATTATAGTGCTTTGATTCACATAATTATTGGTGTTTTAATTAAGATTGTGGTAAACGTTATTTTAGTAATGGTGCCAACAGTTAACATTTACTCCGCGCCAATTGGTACACTTGCTTGTTATGCTTATATTTCGATATCGTTTTTTGTATTGCTTAAGCGTAGCGTTAAAAAGCTTGCCATATTTAAAACTGTTCTTAAACCACTGTTTGCTGCCTTAATTTGTGGTGGTGTTGCGTTTTTAATTTCAAATTTTGCTTCAAACAGTGTTGTAACTGTTATCGCAATTTTCGCTGCAATTTTGGTTTATATTACAATGTTGGCGCTATTTCGCACCTTTACCAAAACCGAAATTTACAATTTGCTCAAGATAAAGCGTAAGTAGCGTGTTTATAATGCATTTTTATCAAAAATTTTTAAATTTACTATTGCTTTTTTTGTGAAAATGTGGTATAAATATTAGGCAATATAAATTGCAGATTTGCTTACTAAACGATTTGGTCGTTAAAAATTTATTTGGAGGGTTCTAAAATGAACAAGACAGAATTAGTAGCATCCATTGCTGAAAAAGCAAACATTTCTAAGAAGGACGCTGAAAAGGCAGTAGCTGCTTTCATCGAAAGCGTTACCGAAGAATTAAGCAAAGGCGGTAAGGTTCAACTTATCGGTTTCGGTACATTCGAAGTTCGCGAACATGCTGCAAGAAAGGGTATCAACCCCTTAACAAAGGCTCCTATCGAAATTGCTGCTTCTAAGTCTCCTGCATTCAAGGCAGGCGCTGCTTTCAAAGCTGCTGTAAAATAATTTTCCCCAAAAAGCCGTCCGTAAGGGCGGCTTAAATTTAACTGTTATGAGATTAGATAAATTTTTAAAAGTTTCACGTATTATTAAAAGACGCACCGTTGCAAACGAAGCATGTGATAATGGCCGTGTTTTTGTAAACGGTAAGGTAGCGCGCGCTTCATATGACGTAAAAATAGGGGATATTGTTGAAATATCCTTTGGTACTCGTAACTTTAAGGCAGAAATTATTGCCGTTAACGAGGTTGTCCGCAAGGATGATGCTGCGCTTATGTATAGAGTTGTGGAATAACACTAACACCCTTTAAATATATTTTTAAAGGGTGCTTTTTTATGGAACAAAATAGAACTGTTACTAATCACGATATTATTCTACATAATCGCAAGCAAATTAGTCTGTCAGGTATTGATGATTGCTTGGGCTTTGATGAAGAAACTATTCATCTTTCCACAAAGCTTGGCAAGCTTGTTATTAAAGGCGTTGGACTTCATATTATTAATTTTGATACAAAAAGCGGGGAATTAACTGCCGAGGGTAAAGTAAACGCTATTGTGTATACCGCAAGTGAAGAACGCAAAGGCTTTTTTAGCAAAGTTTTCAGGTAAGCTATGTGGGAAATTGATATAAAATTTCAGTTATTAACCTTTCTCTTTGCCTGTATTTTAGGGGCTATTTATTCGGCTTTTTATGATGTTTTTAGGGCTTTGCGCCTTGTGAAGAATCAAAAGCCTTTTACAATTTTTTTAGAGGATTTATTCTATTTTTTAAC
>JAFVTJ010000037.1 GCA_017503305.1 Clostridia bacterium | reverse complement strand
CTAATCGCATCCGACGATGCCTTCAAAGGCTTAATGAATAGTATTTTCAGCAACACATTTTCTACCTTTGTAAAAGCAAACGTTGGCGTAGTTTTAGCAATGTTTGTTATTGCCTACGGCTTTTCGCTAAAATTTGGCAAGGTTTCTAAAATAGGCAAAGCAAAATTTAAAGGTATGGAAAACGTTTATATTGTTTCGTTCCTATCCTCTATTTCGGTTTTCTATTTGCTTTATTTGTTCTCACAGTTAGCATATTTCTTTAGCGCTTTTAAAGGCTTTTTACCCGAAGGCAAAATAACCTACGCCGAATATGCCCGCAAAGGCTTTGTTGAAATGTGCGCAATTGCGGCTATAAATCTTTTTATTGTTTTTATCGCCTTACTGCTTGCTAAAAAACAAAAGCACGGCTTAAGCCTTGGTGTAAAAGCACTTGCCACCTTTATTTCGCTCTTCACACTTATTATTATCGCTACCGCAATTTCAAAAATGGTGCTTTACATCGGCGAATACGGTATGACGGTTAAGCGCCTTACCACAAGTGCCTTTATGCTCTTTTTGGCAATAGTATTTATAAGTCTTGCCATCAAGGTTTACCTAAAGAAAATTAACGTTATAAAAACCGCCTTGATAAGCGCAGGCGTTATAGTAATGCTTTTAGGTGTGCTTAACGTAAACACCATTTGCGCCGAATATAATTACCAAGCCTACGTAAACAAAAAGCTTGATGATATGCACATTAGCACACTTTATGTTTTAGGTGATGAGGGCGTGCCCTACCTTGTAAAATTTGCTTGCGCCAAGGATGACGTGCTTGCCGAACAAGCACAAGAATACCTTAGCACCATTTATCGCAAAGAATATTTTGACAATATGGAAAACGAGGCTAACTTCACTGTAGAAGATTTAAAGAAAAACGAAAAGAATACTTCATTCAGCCGTTTTAGTATTCCCAAGCAAAAGGCGTATAACGCACTTTACGGCTTCTTAGAAAAGAACCCCACCTTTGATGAGGTGTGCGCACGCTATTACAATTTCGAAGATAACAAATTCCCGCCCAACTTCTTTTAAAGTCCTGCTTTTTGGACATTAAATTTGTTATTCTTATTACAGAACCTAAGAAAAGTTAAAATTTTTCTAAAAAATGCTTGACTTTTGCAAAAAACGGGGTATAATAAGATTAACGAACAAATGTTCGGGAGGTAATAAAAATGACTTTTGTAGACACTTTAAGAACTTTATTTGAATTTGCTTGTATAGCTTTTATAATTTGGGGTCTCTTTAATGAGAAGACTCTTGTAGCCTTTGAAGAAAAGGTGCTTTCGCGCATTCGCCGCAAACGCTTACGCGTTGTTAAAACAAACAACGTTAAAAAGCATATAGCTTAAATAACATTTCCTTTCTTTATGTAATATAAATTAGAAAGCTCGGCCTTTACTAAGGTCGAGCTTTCTGCTTTTATGTGTTCCAATATTTTCTATCAAGGCTTCTGAAGGATATTGCCGAGAAAATGTGGTTTTTCTCAATAATTTCACTTGCGTCAAGATCGGCAATAGTGCGTGCCACCTTTAAAATGCGGTCGTAAGCACGAGCCGACATACCAAGCCTTTCGAAAGACAGTTCCAAATATTTTGAAGCGTCTTCGGTTAAAATACAATATTTTTTAATCAAATCGGGTGTGAGGCGTGCATTACAGGAAATGCCCGTTCCCTTATAACGCTCTTGCTGAATTTTACGCGCCTTGTTAACACGCGCCTTTATTTCAGCCGAGGTTTCTTCACTCGCTTTTGAGCTTAAGGCACTATAATCAACAGGTGGCACTTCAACGTGCAAATCAATGCGGTCAAGCATAGGGCCCGAAATTTTACCAAGATATTTATGCACCGCCGTTTGCGAGCAGTTGCAGCTGCGTGTTGGATGGCCAAAAAATCCGCAAGGACAAGGGTTCATAGCCGCCACAAGCATAATTGAGCTTGGGTATGTAAGCGTACCTGCCACACGGGATATTGTTACCTTGCCGTCTTCAATCGGTTGGCGCAGCGCTTCCATAACGTCACGGCGAAATTCGGGCAATTCATCCAAAAACAAAACACCGTTATGCGCCAAAGAAATTTCGCCCGGCTTTGGCACAGTGCCGCCACCTGCCATACCCGCCACCGAAACGGTGTGGTGGGGCGAACGAAACGGCCTTTGTGACACGAAGGGGTTTTTATTATCTATAACACCCGCAATAGAGTGTATTTTTGTGGTTTCAATCGATTCCTCAAAGGTCATATCGGGCAAAATACCGGGAAGTCGCTTTGCAAGCATACTTTTACCTGCGCCCGGAGGGCCCACCAAAATAATGTTATGACCACCTGCAGCGGCAACTTCCAATGCCTTTTTGGCTGCAACCTGACCTTTAACGTCGCAAAAATCGGGCACACGAAGCCTGTTTTCGCTTTTAACGGGTGTGGGCGGTTGCTTTTCTATTAACTTTTCGCCTGTAAGATGGTCGATAACCTGCTTAATATCATAAGCGGGATAAACGTTTATGCCTTCAACAACGGCCGCTTCGGTAGCGTTTTCTTGGGGAACAAAAATGCTTTTCACACCATTTTCCTTGGCGGTAATGGTCATAGCCAAAACGCCGTTTATGCCACGCAAAATGCCGTCGAGCGCTACTTCACCCACCGCCACGCAGGAGTCCATATCGGCCTTTAACTGCCCCGAAGCCTTTAAAATTGCCAAAAGCACCGGCAAATCGTAAGCCGAGCCCTCTTTTTTGCGGTCGGCAGGGGCAAGATTTACAGTAATACGCGAAACGGGGAACTTAAAGCCGCAATTTTTTAAAGCGGCGCGCACGCGGTCGCGTGATTCTTTTACCGCCGTATCGGGAAGGCCTACAATATCAAAGGCAGGAAGCCCGTTAGAAATATCGGCCTCAATTTCAAGCATATAGGTTGAAAAACCGAAAATTCCAACACTTTTAGTTCTTGAAAACAAAAGAATCACCTACCTTGCAACGTTGTTTTGCGGGTTGCCTTCCAAAAAGGCGGTTATGTTATCACACACAATGCCCAAAAGGCGCTTTCGTGTGGTTAATGGCGCCCAACAGGTGTGGGGAGTAATCGTTATATTTTTAGCTTTCATTAAAATGCAATCATTTGGCATTGGCTCGCTCTGTAAAACGTCAACCGCCGCTCCCGAAAGTTTACCACTTTCGAGCGCTTCAAAAAGGGCGGCTTCATCCATAACACCACCACGAGCGGTATTAACAAAATATGCGCCGTCTTTAAATTTTGCAAAGGCTTCGGCATTAAACATATTTTTGCTTTGCTCGTTCAAAGGACAATGAACAGATACCACGTCGCTATTTTGTAAAAGGTAATCAAGCGATACAAACTTTTCGTCGTTTTCTCTTACAGTGCGGGTGTAAACCAGAACCTTCATTCCCATTGCTACGGCAATTTTTTCCACCGCTTTTGCAATGCTGCCGTAACCTATAAGGCCAATAGTTTTAGCGAAAACCTCGTCGGTAGCGTAAACCAAAGGCGAAAAAACAGTTGCTTTTTGCCAACCGCCCGCCTTTACAAAACTATCGTATTCGCTAATTTTGGTATAGTGATTTAAAATATAAGCTATTGTTTGCTGTGCCACCGCATTGGTAGAATAGCTACCTGCATTAGCCACAACAATGCCTTTTTCCTTTGCGCAGTCAATATCAATATTATTGTACCCCGTAGCAAAAAGACCAACGTATTTAAGGGTATTGCCTACCGACATAACTTCCCTGTCGATAACAGTTTTATTGCAAAGCAAAACGTCTGTATCGACAACTTCTTTTAAAAGCTCTTCACGGGTAATGCCCGCATATTCCACAACCGTACCAAACTGATTTAACACATGGAGTGATAAATCGTTATGCGATTTTAATGAGCCACTATCAGTTACTACTATCTTCATCTTTGGCTTTAACCTTTCTTTTGGTGCCGTCGGGCTCAACAATATAGGTGTTTTCAAGCTGAGAAACAAGGCTTTGTTTAAAAGAATCGATATATTCTCTTCTTAAAACGTATTGCTCCTGCTTTTCTTCTTCGGTAAGACCTTCGGCCTTAGATTTACGCGCAAGGGCATTTATACGGTCAATTTTTTCTTGTGTCATAATTAAATCTCGTTTCTGCCCTCTAATGCGCGGGCCAATGTAAATTCGTCGGCATATTCAAGGTCGCCGCCAACGGGAATACCATAAGCCAAGCGGGTAACCTTAATGCCCATAGGCTTTACAAGGCGGGAGATATAGCTGGCTGTCGCCTCACCCTCAACAGTGGGGTTTGTAGCCATAATAATTTCCTTTACAGTGCCGCTTGCAAGCCTTGCCATAAGCTCTTTGATTTTTAAACTTTCGGGACCTACGTTATCCATAGGCGAAATCACCCCGTGAAGCACGTGGTAAAGACCTGTATATTCGCGGGTGCGTTCAAAGGCCATTACGTCCTTGGGCTCCGCCACTACGCAAATGGTAGTGCGGTCGCGCAGCTCGTCCGAACAAATTGCGCATTTTTCAAGGTCGGTAAAGGCCTGACATTCCTTACAAAAATGAATTTTTTGGCGTGCATTCACAAGCGCTTCGGCAAATTTTTCGGCTCTTTCGGGCGGTTGCTCCAAAATGTGATAAGCCAACCTTTGCGCCGTCTTTTTGCCAATGCCCGGTAAGCGTTCAAACTGGGCAATAAGCTCGTTTAAAGGAATAATGCTATTCTTAGCCATAATTAAAACATACCGGGAAGATTAAGACCGCCTGTAATAGCAGACATTTCTTCTTCACTGGTCTTTATAGCGTTGCCAATAGCCTCGTTAACGGCTATAGTAACAAAATCTTCAAGCATTTCCGTGTCTTCGGGGTCGATTGCATCGGGATTAATTTTGATAGACTTAATAAAGTGCTTACCGTCAACAGTAACCTCTACCAAACCGCCGCCTGCAGTAGCAGAAAATTCTCTCTCCTCTAAATCGGCCTGTAAATTTTGCATATCTTGTTGCATTTGTTGTGCTTGGCGGAGCATTTGGTTCATATTACCGCCGCCATTATTTGGAAGTCTTACTTTCATTGCTACTTCTCCTTAATTAATTTCTAAATTTTTAAGTTTTTTTGCTAAAGAAACAAGTGGGTCGTTATCCGCAACCTCACTTTCGGCATTGTAGGGTCCTAATTTATAGGTGGCGCCCAAAACCTTAAGGGCCGCCTTGCGTATTTGGTCCTTATACATACCGTTAGCTTGCTTAATAAGTGTTCTAAATTGTGAATTTTTGGCGTCTATTAAAAGATACTCGCCCTTAATATACGCCGCCGAGCCGCCCAGCACTCCCGCAATAAGCGGACAGGTGGTTTTTAACAAATCAAGAACTTCCTGCCAATTTTCGACTAGCTTTACACCTTCGGGTGTGGGTTTTACGGGTTGAGGTTCTTCTATAGGGGCTTCAGGCAGAGGGATTTCCTCTTCAAAGTCGGGCTCGGGTTCGGGTTCGATTTCGGGTTCGGGCATTTCCTGAGGCTTTGGCTCTGATGCCGGCTTTTCACAAGCCGTAGCTTCAACGTTGCCGCTCTCCAAAGCCGAAATACGTCTTTCCAAAGCATCTAAATCAACCGAAATTTGCGGGTTGCAAAGCCTTACGATTGCCATTTCCATTTCGCATCTGCGGTTGCCGCTTTGCATAAGCGCCGTGGCATTTTGCAGCACCGAAAGGGTGTACATAATATCCTTAATATCGTAATTAGCCGCTTGATTTTCCAAAGCGTTAAGCCTTACGGTTGAGCAAACAATAGGGCGTGCGCCCTGCTTTACGGTTTTAACAATCATTAAATCGCGATAGTGGGAAATAAGCTCCGACAAAAGCCTTAGCATATCCACCGAAGAGTTGTGTAATTTATCAAGCATTAAAAGGGCTTTTTCGGTATCCTTTTGCTTTATTAAATCGGCAAGCTTTAAAAGATAATCATTACCCGCCATAGCACAAACGGCTTCTACGGTGGCTTCATCAATATCTTTACTGCTTGAAGCACACAAATCAAGAATAGAAAGCGCATCACGCATACCGCCATCGGCCGCAGCAGCAATTAAGGTCGCCGCCGAATCGGTAAGGGTTAGACCCTCTTCTTTTGCGATAAACTGCAGTCTTTCACAAATTTTGGCAGTATCTATTCTTCTGAAATCAAACCGTTGACAACGGGACAAAATAGTTGCGGGAAGTTTATGCACCTCGGTAGTGGCCAAGATAAAAATAACGTGGCTTGGCGGTTCTTCCAAGGTTTTTAAAAGGGCGTTAAAAGCGCCGATAGAAAGCATATGAACCTCGTCTATAATATAAACGCGATACTTGGAAGATGCAGGCGCAAAATTCAAGCGTTCACGAAGCTCGCGAATGCTATCAACACCGTTGTTTGAAGCGGCATCAATTTCAACAATATCGGTATTTTCGCCTTCAAAGGAAGCCTTGCAGCTATCGCATTCTAAGCAAGGGTTGCCGTCCTTTAAATTAAGACAGTTTACCGCATTTGCCAAAATTTTAGCGCAAGAAGTTTTACCTGTACCGCGTGTACCTGTAAAAAGATAGGCGTGTACGGTAGTGCCTGCGGCAAGCTCATTCTTTAAGGTTTCGGTAATATGTTCTTGACCGTAAACTTCCGAAAAGGTTTTCGGGCGGTACTTACGGTATAAAGCCTGATAAGCCATACTATTTCCTCCTAACTTAAAAAATTGCGTATCCGAATGCACGAATGAGCCGATTTACTGCGGCGCACAGAAAAATCTACTTAATGCTGCTCGGTTCCCCGCCTGACATGGTTCGTAGCATTCCGTCGCACAGGACCCGCCCATTCGCACATTCCGATACGCAATGCACTCTACAAATGTAATTTTACCACATTTTTTCTAAATTTACAATAGCCAACATATAAAATGTTGAAAAATTTTAAGTTAGTTGATATAATATATTTGTATGTAGATTTTTTTGGAGAAATTATTAAATATGAGTAAAGAAATTTGGGATATTTTCGATGCCGACGGCAACCCCACGGGCAGAACCGTTGTCAGAGGAAGATACTTTTTAAAACCGGGCGAATATCACCTGGTGGTGCATATATGGATAGTTTCGTCAGACGGTAGACTGCTGCTTCAACGCCGCAGTGACAAAAAACGTCTTATGCCGGGCGAGTGGGCTGCCACAGGCGGCGCCGCAATATCGGGCGAAAGCTCTTTCGAAGCGGCCAAGCGTGAGCTTTTTGAAGAGCTGGGCATACCCTCAACAAAAGAAAGCCTAAAAAAGATTTTGCGACTTAAAAGGCGCAACTCTTTACTGGACGTTTGGGTTACCACTTGCGACGAAAGCCCCGAAAAGCTAAAGCTTCAAGCAAGCGAGGTTGCCGAAGCACGCCTCGTTACCGAAAGTGAGCTTGAAGCAATGATAAAGGACGGCCGTTTCCACAACTACGGCAAGGATTATTTTGAACAGGTTTTAGGTGCTGTGCGCACCTATAAAGGAGCAACTGTATGAGCTTACAAAACAAAGACCAGCATTGTGCATTGTGCCATGCCATCCTCTTCCCCGAGGATGACGTAGTATATTGCCCCGAATGTGGTGCGCCCCACCACAGAGAATGCTATAACGGCATAAACCACTGCGCTTTGGAGGAATTCCACGGTACCGAAAATCAGTACGACAAGCTAAAGCGTGCCGCCGAAGAAATGGAGGCCGAAAAGCAACGCCAAGAAGCCCAAAGCGAACCCGAATTTAAACCACCCTTTACAACCTATTCCCCTATTGATTTTTTGGGCGGTGTAAAGCCCGATGAAACTATTGCCGACGGCGTTACCGCCAAGGATGCGGCACAATTTGTTTTTTCAAACACTATGCGCTACATTCCAAAGTTTAAACGCGGACGCAAGCCTTCGTGGAATCTTTTGGCATTTTTCTTCCCTTGCGGTTGGTTTTTCTCCCGCAAGATGTATAAAAACGGTATTATAGCAGGTTGTTTGCAGGTTGTTGCCTCCCTGCTTTCGGTTCCCTATCAGTTAACTCTTATAAACTTAGGGATAGATCCGCTTCTTGCCAGCCCACAAGCAATTGACAAGCTTACCCAAAATATAGACAAAATTTCCCCAATTTTATTCTTGGCCTTGGGCGCGGGCGCTTTTATAAGCGTGCTTGTTATGGTGCTATCAGGTATTTTTGGCGATTGGATATACCGCAAACACGTTATTAAATCTGTGCGCGACATTAACGCAACCAGTGAAGACAAAGCCACCGATTACCGCAAAAAAGGCGGCGTTAATCCCTTTGCTTTTTTAATAGCCGCTATGGTTGTACGATATATTCCCTCGCTTATTGCAATGTTTCTTTAACGGAGGAAATTTTTTATGAAAATTAAAAAAGCGATAATCCCCGCAGCAGGGCTTGGAACCCGCGTTTTGCCGGCTTCAAAATCCTGCCCTAAGGAAATGCTACCCATTGTGGACAAGCCGGCCATTCAATATATTGTTGAAGAGGCGGTGGCTTCGGGAATACGCGATATTTTGATTATTACCAACCGTGGAAAAGAAATTATTGAAGACCACTTTGACCATTCGGTTGAGCTTGAAAATATTTTAAAAGCACGCGGAAGAGAAGACACCCTTAAAGAGCTTAACGATTTAGCCAATATGGCAAATATTTATTATCTTCGCCAAAAGGAAACGCGTGGCCTTGGCGACGCAGTGCTTAGAGCTCGCGAGTTTGTTGGCAACGAGCCCTTTGCCGTTTTGTACGGGGACGACGTTATTATAGGCGAACCCCCCACCACTAAGGAGCTTATTGAAGCATACGAACAGCACGGCAAAAGCGTGGTTGGTATAAAGGAAGTATCCGACCAAGCAATTTGCAAATATTGTTCGCTGGCAGTTGAAAAATTAGATGATAAAACCTACTCTGTAAGCGATATGATAGAAAAACCACAGCCACACGAAAAGCTTTCAAACTTTTCTATTTTAGGCCGCTGCGTGCTTGAAAGCGAAATTTTTGATATTTTAGAGCGCACCCCCTTAGGTGTTGGAAACGAGCTTCAACTAACCGACGCCATGCGAGAAATCGCTACCACCAAGGGTATGATTGGTGTTGATTTTAGCGGCACCCGTTATGATATGGGCAACAAATTCGGTATTTTAAAGGCTAATATTGAGGTAGGGCTTGCCCACCCCGAAATTAGCGCCGAATTAAAAGCATATATAAAACAAATAGCAAAAACTTTATAAGAGGAGAAAATCTTATGGAAAGAGAACACTTAGGCTCCCGTTTGGGCTTTATACTTCTTAGCGCAGGCTGTGCCATTGGCGTGGGTAACGTTTGGAAGTTCCCCTGGCTTGCAGGCCAAAACGGTGGCGGCGCATTCGTACTTATTTACTTAATCTTTTTGGTAATTTTAGGTCTACCCGTTATGGTAACCGAATTTGCCCTTGGTCGTGCCAGTCAGGCAAGTCCTGTAATGCTTTACCAAAAGCTTCAAAAGCCGAAGCAAAAATGGCATCTTCACGGCTATGGCGCACTTATTGCCAACTTTTTACTTATGATGTTCTACTCATCGGTTACCGGTTGGATTCTTTACTACTTTGTAAGCTTTGTTAAAGGCGATATGACCGGCATCACTAACGAAGCCTCCTCACAGCTTTTTGGCAGTATGCTTTCAAGCCCCGCAACAATGGTTGGCTTTATGGCTATTGTAGTAGTTTTAGGCTTCCTTATTCTTTCTTTCGGCATTCAAAAGGGTGTTGAAAGAGTAACCAAATATATGATGGTGGCTTTATTGGGTCTTATCGTTATATTGGCAATCAACAGCATGACCCTTGAAGGCGCTAAGGAAGGTCTTGCCTTCTACCTAAAGCCCGACCTTTCGAAAATAACCGGCAGTGTTGTCGTTTCAGCTATGAACCAAGCCTTCTTTACCTTAAGCCTTGGTATTGGCTCAATGGCTATTTTCGGCAGTTACTTAGGTAAGGAACGTTCTCTCTTTGGCGAATCTATCAACATTTTAGTGCTTGATACATTTGTAGCCATTACCGCAGGTCTTATCATCTTCCCCGCTTGCTTCACCTTTGACGTTGAACCCGGCGCAGGACCGAGCCTTTTGTTTGTAGCAATGGCTAAGGTATTTAATAATATGGGTGGCGGCAGATTCTGGGGCTCACTATTCTTCTTATTTATGTTCTTTGCGGCAATGTCCACAATTGTTGCCGTGTTTGAAAACATACTCGCTTGCGTTAAGGAACTTACTAACTGGAGACGCGTTAAAACCTGCATAATTTGCGGTGTGGCAATTCTTGTATTGTCTGTTCCCTGTGCATTAGGCTTTAACTTGTGGTCCGGCTTTGTTCCCTTTAACAGCGGTTCAAGCGTGCTCGATTTGGAAGACTTTATAGTAAGCTACTGCGCGCTTCCCTTGGGTGCTTTGTGCTATGTATTATTTGTGGTTTCTAAAAAGGGTTGGGGCTTTGACAACTTCCTTAAGGAAGCCAACACAGGTAAAGGCTTGAAGTTAGGAAAATGGATTCGTCCCTATATGACCTACGTTTTACCCTTTATTATAATCGCCCTTTTCATAATCGGCATTGTAAACTTCCCCTTCCGTGACAACTTCACAATTTGGGGCTGGGTTAAAACCTTGTTCTAAATTTTAAACAAAAAATAAAGGCACACTTCGTTTTGAAGTGTGCCTTTTAATTTTGTTATTATGCCTTATTAACTGAACCGAAAAGCTCCATCTTTTCTTTTACAGTGTCTTTAATAGCTTGTGTACCGTCAGCTAAAAGCTTTCTGGGGTCAAAGCCCTTGCCCTGTAAATCCTTGCCGGCTTCGATGTACTTTCTTGTAGCATCAGCAAACGCTAACTGGCATTCGGTGTTAACGTTGATTTTAGAAACACCCAAAGAGATAGCCTTCTTAATCATTTCAGCAGGGATACCTGTGCCGCCGTGGAGAACGAGAGGCATATCGCCTGTTAATTGTTGGATAGCATCGAGAGTGTCGAAGCTAAGACCTGCCCAATTTTCAGGGTACTTACCGTGAATATTACCGATACCTGCAGCAAGCATTGTAATGCCTAAGTCAGCAATCATCTTACATTCGTTGGGGTCAGCACATTCGCCTGCGCCAACAACGCCGTCTTCTTCGCCGCCGATAGAACCAACTTCAGCTTCCAAAGAAAGACCTAATTCATCACAAATTGCAACCAATTCCTTAGTTTTTGCAATGTTTTCTTCAATCGGATAGTGTGAGCCATCAAACATTACGGAAGAGAAGCCTGCTTCGATGCACTTTTTAGCGCCTTCGTATGAACCGTGGTCTAAGTGTAATGCTACAGGAACGGTAATGCCAAGCTCGTTAATCATACCGTTTACCATACCAACGATGGTGGTATAACCACACATATACTTACCTGCGCCTTCGGATACACCGAGGATTACGGGTGAATTAAGCTCCTGTGCGGTTTGTAAAACAGCCTTGGTCCATTCAAGGTTGTTGATATTGAACTGACCAACGGCATATTTGCCTGCCTTTGCCTTGTTAAGCATTTCTTTTGCAGATACTAACATTTTTATTCCTCCAAAATATTATTAACTTTTATTATTTTATACCAAAACGGTTGTGAAATCAACACTTAATTGCAATATCTTCGCTGATTTCTTCAGGGGGGAGTTCCAACAGCTCGGGATTGGCAAGCATTTTCTTCATATAACGGAAAGCCGTTGCAAAATAGCTACCCGAACAGATGCGCTCGTCCATAGTAACACCAATGGGTAGACTGCGTTCAAAAACAATTTCGCCGCCCTTGCGCTTAGGTATCTCACGCAAATTACCCATTGCCATAAACACACTTGTTGTGCCGAATTCGTAACAGTGGTGATAAATATGGTTAGTGCGAATAGAAGCCAAGTTTGTAATGCCCAAGCTCATATGGAAGGGCGACATATTAATAATAAACTTGGGCAATAGGCCGTATCTATCCAACAGCTTGAAAAGACCAACGCCCACGGTTAAAAGACCGGGGAAGCTTAAAAGAACTTTTATAATCTTTTCGGTGCCGTTGTTTTCGGGTGTTTCTCTATTTTCGGTTACGTATGTATTAATTTTGTTGTTAACGTCAAAAATCGTATCTTTTTTATCGAAATACATTTTCGACATTGTGCCCTCGTGGCTTTCGAGCGATTGCAAAACCACCATGCCAACCGCAATTTCTTTTCTTTGGTAGGGTTTTTTATTAACAATAAAACGGTTAAGCTCGGGATATTTTGCCATTGTGCGCAAATATGCCGCCAATACTAACGCCATATGACTTACCGAAACGCCTTCTTTTCGCTTATTGTTTATATATTCCTGCATCGGCGCGTATGGAATATCAATCGTAATCATATTCATCGAATCAACGCGCTTATTCATAATGTGTGCTGCAACCCTATACATAGGGTCGGTATTTTTTAATCTTTTACCATCTGCTCGCATACGTGTCCCCTTTTGTCGTTTTTTGTAATTTTATGATACCATATTTTTAAAGATTTTACAATCTTTTTTTAATTTGCTTGTTATATCAATATAATTATGATATAATAAAATATATGTATTTTTCGCTTTTTTCTTTACATACTACCTATAGGTGAAGATAATGAGTGATAAAAACAATACCAGTGAAAAACAAGAACAAATTAAAGAATTTGGCGCAGTTTCGGCCTTTTCGGGCAAGCATAAAATTTATTGCCTTACCATTATCGGCGAAATTGAAGGGCACAGCGTTTTGCCCGAGCAATCCAAAACCACCAAGTACGAGCATATTATTCCGCAATTAGTGGCCGTTGAAGAATCGCAGGATATTGAAGGCCTTTTAATAATACTAAATACCGTTGGCGGCGACGTTGAGGCGGGGCTTGCCTTGGCCGAGCTTATTTCAGGTCTTAAAAAGCCAACCGTTTCCTTCGTTTTGGGCGGCGGACATTCCATAGGTGTACCGCTTGCGGTTTCGGCTAAAAAATCCTTTATTGCTCCCTCTGCCACGATGACAGTCCACCCCGTTAGAACAAACGGCTTGGTTATAGGCGTGCCCCAAATGTTTAACCACTTTGCCCGCATGCAAGAACGCATCACCGACTTTGTGGTGCGAAATTCTAAAATCCAAAAGGACGATTTTACCGCCCTTATGATGAACACCGGCGAAATGGTAACCGACGTTGGTTCGGTTCTTTCGGGTGAAAAGGCGGTTGCTACAGGGCTTATTGATGCCGTTGGCACCTTAAGCGACGTTTTAGACGAACTTTATAATCTTATAGAAGGTTAAAATAATACAAATGTTAATAACAAGGAGAGTTGTTATGGCTGCAAAAAGAAAAAGCAGTAAAAAAACCGCCACGAAAAAGCAAACCCGCACGACAACCCGCTCTGCCGAAGGTAACCGCCAGTTATATTCGGTTGTTTGGTTTGCCGTTGCAATATTTTTGCTTTGCGTGGTATTCATAAAGGGCCAAAATATTTGGACCCACATACATAACTTTATATTTGGCATCTTTGGTGTAACCGCATATTTTTACCCCTTCCTTTTAGGTTTTATTGCGGTTATGTTCGCAACCAATAAAATCGGAAGCTCTATTAAAGCCAAAATTATTGAAGGCACTTCGGTTGTGGTTTTAATCGGCGCAATTATTGATATTTTTGCCACCAAGGTTCCCGACCTTACCTTTTGGAAGCATCTTGCCGCGGCATACCAAAACGGTATTGCTCTTAAAAACGGCGGCTTTTTGGGTGCTCTCATCGGCAAGCCGATTTATTTAGCCTTTGGCAAAACCGGTGCTTTGATTACCCTTTTCTTGCTTATTTTCGTGCTTTTAATGATATTAACCTCTACCACACTTATCGCCCTTTTCAAAGGCTTTGCCACACCTGTGGTATCGGTTAAAAAGGCCGCTGAGGAGGCTTACGCCAACAAGCAGGAGGAACAGATCCAACGCAGTAAATTCTCGGTTGATATTCCTGTTGATGACGGCCCCGAGGAGCGCAAAAGACAGCGCGCTCAAATGACCCCACAACAACGAAAGCTTATTGACGCATACCAAGGCCGCGAAACCCCCGAAGAAGAGGTTGCCGCAGAAGAAGTTGTTGTAGAAAAGCCCGCTTTGCAACCTGCCGAGGAGGTTGTAGATGTTAAAGCCGAAACACAAAGCTTTGCCGAAGAGGTTAAAAAGGTTGACGAAAGCCTCGATGATGGTTATGTTTTCCCGCCTTTAAGCTTGCTTAAAGCAACCGAAAAACAAAACAACCTTACCGTGCAAGGCTCGGCCGAGATTGCCGAGCACTTGGTTGACACCCTTAAAAGCTTTGGTGTTGAAACCCGTATTGTTGATATTTGCCACGGCCCCTCCGTTACAAGATATGAGCTTCAACCCTGTGCAGGCGTTAAGATAAGCCGTATTACCGCCCTTGCGGATGATATTGCCCTTAACCTTGCGGCAGGCAACGTGCGTATTGAAGCCCCCATTCCTAACAAGGCCGCCGTTGGTATTGAGGTTCCCAATAAGGAGAAAAATACCGTTACCATTCGCGAAATTCTTGAATCGCCCGAATTTACTTCGGCCAAGTCCAAATTAACAGTAGCCCTCGGTAAGGATATCAGCGGTAACATTATCACTGCCGATATTGCTAAAATGCCGCACGGTCTTATTGCGGGTGCTACAGGCTCCGGTAAATCGGTTTGTACAAACTCAATTATCATAAGCCTTTTATACAAAAACTCCCCCGACGAATTAAAGCTTTTGCTTATTGACCCCAAAACGGTTGAATTTGAACCCTACAATGGCATTCCCCACCTTTTAGTACCCGTTGTTACCGACCCCCGCAAAGCCGCAGGTGCGCTTGGCTGGGCCGTTAGCGAAATGGAAAAGCGTTATAAAATGCTTTCCGACCGCAAGGTGCGTAATGTTGAAGAATATAACGAGTTTGTTGAAAGCTTCCCCGATGAGGGAATTGAAAAATTACCCCACATTGTCATTATTATAGACGAGCTTGCCGACCTAATGCAAACCGCATCCAAAGAGGTTGAAGATTCTATTGCACGCCTTGCCGCAAAGGCGCGTGCCGCCGGCTTACATATGATTTTGGCAACCCAACGTCCTTCGGTTGATGTTATTACAGGTGTTATTAAGGCAAATATTCCCACCCGTATTGCGTTAACCTGCTCTTCACAAATTGATAGCCGTACTATTATTGATGCCGCAGGCGCTGAGAAGCTTCTCGGCCGTGGCGATATGTTATTTGACCCCGTTGGCACAACAAAGCCGCGCCGTTTACAAGGCTGCTTTGTAAGTAACGAAGAGATTAAAAGCGTTGTTGACTTTGTTAAGGGCGACCGCCAAGCAAATTACGACAGCGACGTTATGTTTGAAATTGAACGCCAGGCCGCTATTGAGAAGAAACAAAAAACCGGTCTTGACGAGGATGGTCCTTCGGACGACCCGATGATTAAGGATGCTATTCGCGTTGTGGTTGAAAACGGTATGGCTTCTACCTCGCTTTTACAAAGAAAGCTTAAATTAGGCTATGCCCGTGCCGCACGTATTGTAGACGAAATGGAAGCCCGTGGCGTTGTTGGTCCATACGAAGGCTCCAAGCCGCGCAAGGTGCTTATAACACCTGATCAGCTTGCAGAAATGGAACTTTCATCCGATGAATAACCGCAAAGCCGCTTATCGCCCCTCGCAAATTATAGTTGCAGTTGTAATTGTGCTTATTTTTGCCGTGGTTTTATTTGCGGTTTTCAACCCTTTAAAATTTCGCAAGGTTACCAACTCGCTTAACGGTGATTTTGACACCACGCGCGACTTTGTTAAATTTATGGACGTTGGCCAAGGCGATAGCGCACTTATTTACAGTAACGGCTTTAGCGCTGTTATAGATATTGGCGAGCCCACCTCCGCAAACGACGTGGCGTCCGACCTTTACGACTGTAAAATTGAAAGACTTGACGCGGTTTTAGTTTCACATCTGCATTCAGACCACGTGGGCGGTTTGCCACAGCTTGCCGATATTTTTAAAATTGAAAATCTTATTATGCCCGAGCTTCAAAAACGAAGCATAGCCGCCGCGCAAAACGGCAAAAGCATTGCCACCAAAAACGGCGCTAACTTTTATAACGCTGCGCAGGGCATAAACTTTAACCTTGGCGAGTTTGAAATCACCCTGCTTGGCGCCTTTCCCGATAAATCCAACGAAAACAACCGTTCGCTCTTTATTATGGCCGAAATTAAAAATCAAAGGTTTTTATTCACGGGCGATGCCGAAACCAAGGCCGAAAAACTGCTTTTAGAAGAAAACCTTGATATTGATTGCGACGTGCTAAAGGTTTCGCACCACGGCAGTAACACAAGTAGCAGTAAAAACTTTTTAAAATCCACCACGCCCGATTATGCCGTTATTTCGGTGGGAGAGGGTAATATGTATGGTCATCCCAGCAATCAAACCCTGCAATCCTTAAAAAGCATTGGCGCCACGGTTTATCGTACCGACCAAAGCGGCGATATCACCTTTGAGATTGAGCGTGGAAAAATTAAAATAAAAACCGAAAAATAACAAGAGATAAAGGAGATAGTTATGTATTATTTAGGTATTGACTTGGGCGGCACAAACATTGCCGCGGGTATTGTAAACGAAAATTTTGAAATTGTTAAGAAGGACAAAACACCCACTAAGGCGCACCGCCCACTAAACGAAATTATGGACGATATGGCCGCCCTTTGCGAACGCCTTGTTAACGACTGCAACTTAACCTTTGCGGATATTCAATACGTTGGCATTGCTTCTCCCGGCTCTATTGACCCTGTAAACCGCGTAGTGCGTTACAGCAACAATATCCCCATGCAAGAATTTGCCATTGGCGAAGAGCTTAAAAAGCGCCTGCCTATTACCGAAGTTTACCTTGAAAACGACGCCAACGCAGCCGCATTGGCAGAAGCTAAGGCCGGTGTTGGCAAAGGCTCCGACAACCTTGTTATGCTAACCCTTGGCACAGGTATCGGCGGTGGTGTTGTAATAGACGGTAAGCTTTATTCGGGCTTTAACTACACCGGTGCAGAGCTCGGCCACACCGTTATTGAAGTTGGCGGCAAGGCCTGTACCTGTGGCAGAAAAGGCTGCTTTGAAGCATATTGCTCGGCTACCGGTCTTAAAAACTTGACCAAAGAAAAGCTCCAAGAAACTAAAGACACTATTATGTGGAATATGGTTAAGGGCAATCCCGAAAACGTTTCGGGCCGCACCGCTTTTGACGCTTCTAAGCAGGGCGACAAGGCAGGTCAAGAGGTTGTTGATACATACATTAACTACCTCGCTTGCGGCATTACCAATATGGTAAACATTTTCCAACCTCAAGTGCTTTGCATTGGCGGTGGCGTTTGCGGCGAAGGCGACTATCTTTTAAACCCACTTAAAAAGTTGGTTGATAAAGACCAGTACGGTGCAGAGCACCAGAAAAATCCCACCCAAATTAAAATTGCAGAGCTAGGCAACGATGCAGGTATTATCGGCGCCGCCGTTTTAGGTTTATAAAATAAAAAGCAGGGATTAAGGGTCCTACACTCAATGACAGTAAAAGAGCTGTGTAGAAAATTTCTACACAGCTCTTAATTTTGTCTTATACCGTAACAAACAAGGAAAATGTATATCATATTTCCCGATTTTTCGGAGAACTCCAAACCCTTTTACAACAACTTATAGCGAAGTATGTAAAAGAGAAAATATTTCAACTAATTGAAGAACGTTTGCAAAAACTCGGTACGATAACCAATTTTATCAATGTAAATGTTTTCATTGTCAGTAAATTCCGCATTTTGATATCTTTCTACAATGCTTTTTGCAAATTCAGAATCATATTTTTTTAAATATTCATACGAATTAACAAACAATAACACATTTCCTTCGGACACCAATTTTTTGATAGTTGCAGTAAGAATAACGCTTTCCTTTTGATTTACTATTTCTTTAAATGGTACAGCTTTTGGAATGGAATTTTCGTGGTAACAAATTGCTAAATCTTCTAACACAAAAACTGGTTGTTCTGTGATTTCATACTCGGTAAATTTATCATTCATAGTCATTTGGTTGCCACTTATACTACTGTCATATAATTTGTAAAATCCATCTATTGAAATAGTGCACAATTCGGTTCTGTTACAATATATTTTAATGGTTGTTTTTTGAAAATCGATCTTTTCATTCTTATATCCATTTGTTCTACTTATCTTAGAACAATCGGAAGAAGCATAAAAACTGGCATCGGTTATATAATGTTCAGTAGTGGTTGCATGATTTTCGATTGTCTTAAGTGTTGAATAAGGGAAAATCAAAGAGCGAACACCCGATAGAACTAGAGTAAATATTATTAATATCGCAACACGGATTGAAAATACTACGAATTTTCTACCCGATATTTCGTTATCTTTATTAACAGATTCGGCGTTTACAGATAAAAAATGGAGAATTACAAAAGCAACACCAATTATTGTGTCAAATATAAAGTTTTTAATTTTCAAAAAGTAATCTAAGTTCGTAAGTGTATTTTGCAATACCAAACTGTTAATTTGATATCTTGCTGTGTTGATATTAAAACTATTAAGAATTTTATAATCAAAGCAAATTGAGATTACAAAAAAGATACTACAAATGACTAAAGTTAAAACAAAATATTTTTTCGATTCCGTTAGATTGTGTTTTTTATTAGTTATAACAAAGTAAAAAGCGAACCAACCAATCAATGTCAAAACAGTTGCAACAAAACCAGAGTACTTTGTCAAATACAATGAAGAAAGACTATACACCAAATCTATTGCTATTTGAATAGATAATAATCTAAATAAAAGCTTTATTTCAAATCTCTCTTTAAAGGATAAAAATGGATTGAATAGATTACCAGAAAATACCGTTTTATCCTTTTTGAAAACTATGATGATTGTATAGAAAAACAAAATGTAAAATATAAAGTTTAATAATATGCCAAATAAAGATTTCCAAGAAGAAAATTCTATAATATGTTTAGGGTAATAGTTGCATATATAATAAACCACATTCAAAAGTATAATAACAATAGTATTATACGTGATTTTCGATGATTTTTTCATCTAGAATCTCCTTCGTTTAATATTCAATTGCCGTTTCCTTTTCCTCGGCTAAAGCATAATATTTCTTAAACTGTTCTTCTAACCCAACTGGTTGTTCATAATAATTACCGTCATAAAACAAATATCCGCCATTTATTGAGAATGATACATCGCTATTAAATATAACCACAAGTGTTGTACCGGGTTTTGGTCTTTCGGTTTTATTTTTCAATACAACATTATTCCAATATTCGACCATTTCGCTAATCAATACCCGGTCAGTTATAATTTTTTGTTTTGGTCCTCCATTAAGCGAAGTGAATATTTTTATAGTTACAGACGATATCTCATCTACGTTGAGTTTTGTATTTTGAAATGATACACCTTGGCTTTCTACTTGTATTTCTTTTCCGTCAAGTGTCTTTTTGTAATACTTAATTTCAAATTTGTCTAAATCCTCAATTGTTATATCTCCAATTTTCAATGCTTCTTCAACTGTTTTTTTGGAACCATCTGAATATTTGACTATAACATATTCACTTTTTATGCAGGAATAAAAATAGTTATATTCAGCATCAGCATAAAACTTTTGGAGAGCAGCATCACAGGTAATATCTTCTGTTTTCGTCATATCGATGATTTCAATGACTTCACCTGGTTGTATGGCAGATGATTGGTTTGTTGCTTTGGTGCTGTCTGTGATATTTGATGGTTCTGTATTGGGTTTGTCGATGGAAGTGCTTTGACACCCTGCAAACAAAACGAGTGTCGCTAATAATAGTAAAAACAACAAATACTTTTTCATACAAAATCACCTTTCTGTTAAATTCTTATTTATCGGTTGGTTATATTATAGCATAACTTGACCAATAAACAAAGAGAATAATTAAACACGAAGTTTCAAAAGCCACAGGGTTAAGCTTTCATAGCACTATCCTTAAGCGTACGACCCATAAACCCTGCTTTTATTTTTTAGTTTGTAAATTTCTTCGGTTGCGATTCGTGCCTTTGCCACGATATCCTTTTCGGTTTTGGGAATGCAATAATAAAGCACCTTACTATTGCCTATGGATATAACGTCGCCGATTTCGTACCAATAAAAATCGGAATAAAGGCTATACGACGCTACAGAAGGATGACTAAACTGCAGTTCTCCACCGCAGCCCACAAGCTCGAACCCTTCTTTTGTGTGGGTTAAAAGCCCATCCCCCACCTTATAAACACACTTGGTGTCTATAAGCATATAAATATCCACCTCTTCTTGCAGGCGGTATTCGCCGTTTAAAATTTCCTTTTTCACACACTCGCGTTGCCAGGCGTACCATTCGGGAATGTGCGAAAATTCGGTCTCGCCGTTTTGCGCTT
>JAFVTJ010000036.1 GCA_017503305.1 Clostridia bacterium | reverse complement strand
GATTCGTAAATTTTCATATAAGCACCTACCTTTGTTAAAAATTAAACTTTTTTAACACCGATTGTAACCTTTTGGTCGTTGATATCCCATTCCTTAACGAAGCCTTGAGGCTCAGCAACGGTCAAGGAGTCAGCCAAGGTGTCGCCTACGATATCAGCGGTCTTAGCAAGCGCGATTTCGCAAACCTTTCCGCTACCTGTAACAGTAATTTCAATATGGTCGGTTACGTTAAAATCGGCTTCCTTACGCATTGTTTGAATCTTGCTTACAAGCTCACGCACAAAGCCTTCAACGATAAGCTCTTCAGTTAAAACTGTGTCAAGCGCTACGGTAATACCATTGTCGCTAAGTGTGAAGAAGCCTTCCTTTTGAGCCGCATCAATAAGTAAATCTTCGGGTGCAAGCTCAATATCACCGATTGAAATGACGAGAGTCAACTTTCCGGTTTCGTCAAGCTGCTTCTTAGCGGCGTTGCCGTCGATTTCGGCTAAAGCGGTACGAATTTCACCGAGTTGCTTACCAAATTTCGGACCTAAGGTCTTAAGCTGGGGCTTAAAGGTGTAAGTAACGAAATTGTCAACCTCGCCTGTAAAGTCAACGTTTTTAATGTTAAGCTCATCCTTGATAATATCAACAAAGCTGTCTTCAACACCACCGTCCAACTTAACGTACATAGTGTTAAGGGGTTGACGGTTTTTGCGTGAAGAGCCGTTACGAGCCGCACGGCCAAGAACTACAATTTCGAGCACCTTTTTCATCTGATTTTCGAGATTTTCGTCGATAAGACTTTCGTCTACAACGGGGAAATTGCAAAGGTGAATACTCTCGGGAGCGGTTTTGTCAATATTTCTAACAAGGTTTTGATAAATATTTTCCGCCATAAACGGAATCATGGGAGCGGCAGTTTTAGCGGTGGTAACAAGCGCTGTGTAAAGGGTGAGGTAAGCCGCAATCTTATCGTCGGTCATACCCTGTACCCAGTAACGCTCACGGCCGCGGCGAACGTACCAATTACTCATTTCGTCCACAAATTCCTGCAATGCACGAGCGGCTTCGGGGATGCGGTAGTTAGCCAAATTATAGTCAACAGTCTTAACCATTGAATTAAGTTTGGATAACAACCACTTATCCATAACGGTTAATTCGTAATCGCCTATGTTATACTTTGTGGGGTCAAACTTATCAATATTAGCATAAAGCACGTAGAAAGCGTAGGTATTCCAAAGAGTACCCATAAACTTGCGTTGACCCTCTACAACGGCTTTGCCGTGGAAACGGTTGGGAAGCCAAGGAGCCGAGTTAGTATAGAAATACCAACGAATAGCGTCAGCGCCGTAGCTTTCGAGTGCGTCGAACGGGTCAACCGCATTGCCCTTGGATTTACTCATTTTTTGACCGTTTTCGTCCTGAACGTGACCTAAAACGATAACGTTCTTGTAAGGCGCTTTATTGAAAATAAGGGTTGAAATTGCAAGAAGTGAATAGAACCAACCACGAGTTTGGTCAACCGCTTCGGAAATGAAGTCAGCGGGGAATTGTGCTTCAAACAAGTCCTTATTTTCGAAGGGATAGTGGTGCTGTGCGAAGGGCATTGCACCCGAGTCAAACCAACAGTCAATAACTTCGGGAACACGGTGCATTTGCTTACCGCATTCGGGACACTTAATGGTAACCGCATCAATATATGGGCGGTGAAGCTCGATATCGTCGGGGCAGTTATCGGACATTGACTTTAATTCTTCAATACTGCCTATAGCGTGGTGGTGACCACATTCACAGGTCCAGATATTAAGCGGTGTACCCCAATATCTGTTACGGGAGATACCCCAGTCCTGAACGTTTTGTAGCCAATCGCCAAAACGACCCTTACCAATGCTTTCGGGAATCCAGTTGATAGTGTTGTTGTTGCGGATAAGGTCTTCCTTAACGTCGGTCATCTTGATAAACCAAGATTCGCGAGCGTAGTAAATAAGGGGTGTGTCACAACGCCAGCAGAAAGGATAGTCGTGCTCAAACTTGGGAGCATCGAATAAAAGACCTGCTTTTTCAAGGTCAACAAGCACGTCCTTGTCGGCATCCTTAACAAACTTGCCGGCGTAGGGTGTTTCTTCGGTCATTTCGCCCTTGCCGTTTACAAACTGAACGAAGGGTAAATCGTACTTTCTGCCAACCTTAGAGTCATCTTCACCGAATGCGGGCGCAATATGAACGATACCGGTACCGTCGCTCATTGTAACGTAAGAGTCACAAGTGATAAAGTGAGCCTTTTTGCGTTGCTTTTCGCAAACGGGCTTTTGGAAGTCGAACAACGGTTCGTATTCCTTGTATTCGAGGTCTTGACCCTTATATTCTTCTAAAATTTCGTATGCGGGGGCTTCTTCGGTAGCAAGTTTGCCAAGAACCTTGTCTAAAAGCTCTTTCGCCATATAGTAGGTGTAGCCGTCAGCCGCCTTAACCTTGCAGTAGGTGTCGTCGGGGTTTACGCAAAGCGCAACGTTTGAAGGGAGTGTCCACGGAGTTGTGGTCCAAGCCAAGAAGAAAGCATCTTCGCCTACAACCTTAAAACGAACTACTGCTGAACGTTCCTTAACGTTTTTATAGCCTTGCGCTACTTCGTGTGAAGAAAGCGGAGTTCCGCAACGGGGGCAATAGGGCACGATTTTAAAGCCCTTATACAAAAGGCCCTTTTCAAAAATCTTCTTTAATGCCCACCATTCAGATTCGATAAAATCGTTATGATAAGTAACGTAAGGGGCATCCATATCAGCCCAGAAGCCAACAGTTTTTGAGAAATCTTCCCACATACCCTTGTACTTCCAAACGCTTTCCTTACAGTGACTTATAAAGGGGTCTAAACCGTATTCTTCGATTTGCTCCTTACCGTCAAGACCTAAAAGCTTTTCAACTTCGAGTTCAACGGGCAAACCGTGGGTATCCCAACCGGCCTTACGGGGCACCATACAGCCCTTCATTGTGCGGTAGCGGGGAATCATATCCTTAATAACACGAGTGAGCACGTGACCAATGTGGGGTTTGCCGTTAGCGGTCGGAGGACCGTCATAGAAAACGTAAGGCTCGCCGTCTTCACGCATTGTTATACTTTTTTCAAAAATTTTGTTGTCATCCCAAAATTGTTTGATCTTCTTTTCTTCTTCAACAAAGTTGAGATTGGGTGAAATGTTGTTATACATTCCAATACTCCTTTCAAGATAAAATGCGCCTTATCCATAATAGGACAAGGCGCAACTTGCTTTTAAACCACCTATTACGTCAAACTAACATTTGCGGTTTCTGTAACGTGAAACAAACGGAAAAGCTTACTCAGATTTCAGCCCTCTGCTCAGGAGTGATACCGATTTTTACCGCCTTGCAAGGCTTACACCGTCCCTTGCTCGCTAAAAAGGTTTTTTTAAAAAACCGCAGTCTCCGTCAATGCATTTTTATTAAGTTTTAAAAATTATTTAGAGGAAGAAGGAATTTGTTGCTTTAATGCAGCGCGAGTCTTGCGAACTTCACCTAAGTTTGCGGTAAGACCTTCGTCTGCACGGCGCATAATATCATCCACAAAGTCTTGTGCGGCTTTGCGCATTTCGCGGCTCTTGCCTTGAGCTGCGGCAATAATTTCAGCTGCCTTTGCTTGTGAAAGCTTAACAATTTCTTCCTGTGCTACCATTGCTTTTGCCTTTTCTTCGGCATTGCGGATAATAGCATCTGCTTCGCGCTTAGCATTTGTAATAATGTCTGCACGGTCAGCAACAATACCCTTTGCTTGCTTAATTTCAGCAGGGATGTTAAGACGTATTTCGTCTACAACTGCTCTTAATTTTTCAATGTCAACAACGGTTTTTCTGCCGGGAATTTTAATACCGCTATCAAGCGCTTCGTCAAACTGCTCTAATAATTCGTCAAGTGTCATTTTTATTTCCTCCATAAACCCTTTCGGGCATTATTTATTTGTTCCTATGCGGTCAATAATGTCTTGCTTTATAACCGGTGGCACAAAATCGGTAATATCGCCGCCCATGGAAGCGATTTGCTTAACCATGCTTGAGCTTAAGTACATATTTTGCGCCGAAGTTGTTAAAAACAAGGTTTCAACCTTAGGATTTAACTTCTTATTTGTTAATGCCATTTGGAACTCATACTCAAAGTCCGACATGGCACGAAGTCCTTTAATAATTGCGGCAGCACCCTTTTCGGCGGCGTAATCAGCCAACAAGCCGTCAAAGAATTCAACCTCCACGTTATCTAAATCGGGAATGCATTTTTTAATCATTGCAACCCTTTCTTGTGGGGTAAAGCAATTGGTTTTACTTTTATTACTTGCAACCACAACCAAAACCTTGTCAAACATATTTGCGGCACGGCAAATTATATCAAGGTGGCCGTAGGTTACAGGGTCAAAGCTACCGGGACAAATTGCAATACTGTTTTTCATTTAATCCATTGCCCCTTTTCTATAAACTGAAACGTTAATTTTACCATAGCGGTAGGTTTTCGCAACCACAAAGCCTGCTATTTCTTGGGGGATTTCAACCTCGGGCGGATATTCGCAAACGATTATGCCGTAGTCGCTCATAAGCGGCAAAACCGCTTTTAACGCAGGAAGCAAAAGCCCCTTTAAATACGGCGGGTCTAAAAAAACGATATCAAAGGTATCGCGGCAGGAAGCCGTAAAGGTTTGATAATCCGCCATATAAACCTTTGCGTTATCGCCAAGTCCCGTAGACTCAATATTTTGCTTTATAATCTTTATAGAAGCGTTACTGCTATCCACAAAGGTGGCACTTTTAGCGCCGCGACTCAAAGCCTCAATACCAAGCTGGCCCGAACCCGCAAATAAATCAAGCACACGGCGGCCTTCAATATCAAACTGAAGCGCACTAAACACCCCTTCCTTCACCTTTTGCGAAGTGGGACGAACGTCGTTGCCATCCAAAGTTTTTAAAATTTTACCACGGGCAATGCCGGTAATTACGCGCATTTAAAATCACCAAAAATAAAAAGTTTTTAACAAAGCATACAAACTGCCCATAATATGTTATTATTATCCCACGAAACCCTATGTTTTGTCAAGTGTTTTTTAATATATAAAGGCTAAACGGACGGCTTTTTTACCATCCGTTTAGCCTTTAATGAATATTTTCTATCCCGTCTGTTGCGGGGCCGTTTAACAATTCGCCATTGCTATCAAACCGCGAGCCGTGGCAAGAGCAATCCCAGCTGCGCTCTTGTGGGTTCCATTTTAGCGCGCACCCCAAGTGGGGACAACGGGGCGTTGTCGGTGTTAAAAGGTTTACAACCGATTCAAACCCGTTGCAGATCAACTGTGGGGTTAAAATGCCGCGCTCAGGATTGAAGACTTCTTCAAATTCGTTCCTTTTGCCAGTTAGCATATCGGCAAGCATTTGTGCCGAGCACATGGCCCCTGTCATACCCCATTTGTTAAAACCGCTTGCCACGTACACCTCGCCCGCGCCACTGCTATATTTACCAATGTAGGGCATTTTATCAAGGCTAATACAGTCTTGCGTAGCCCAGGCGGCAATTTCTTTAGCATTTGGGTAATAAAGCCGTGCTTTTTGGCGCAGTTCCGAATAGCCGCCACCATTTTTACCGGTTCTGTGTCCCCCGCCGCCGAGCAAAAGCAAATCGCCGAAATTGCGAAAAGACAAGCCCTTGTTATCCTCGTCAACATACATTCCATTTAAGTTGGCCGCACCCCTTAACGCCAAAACGTAGGAACGGTGCTGATAAAGCTTTAAAAAATATTTTCCGTGCTTGTTTATAAAGGGAAAATGGGTCGCCACCACCACTCGCTTTGCCTTGATTTTTCCCTTTTCGGTAATGGCGGTATTGCCCACCATTTCGCGCACCTTTGTCTGCTCACAAATATTTAAATTTTCGCTTATTTTCGCCAAAAATTTTAGCGGATGAAACTGCGCTTGGCCCTTTGTTTTAACCGCTCCCGCCGTTTCAAAAGGCAAATTAAGCTTGTCGCAATATTCCGCCTTGCAGCCTATTTTTTCAAGCGCTTCTAACTCTTTTTCAATTTTATGTTTTTCAAACGAATAAACAAAATTGTCTTTTACTTCAAAATCGCAGTCAATATTTTTACACAGCGAAAAATATTCCTTAACTGCGCGTTTGTTAGCGTGGTAATACGCTTGCGCTGTTTCCTTACCTCGTAAAGAGAGTATTTTGTGGTAATTAAACCCCTGCCCCACCGTTATTTTAGCAGTGGTGTTAGCCGTAACGCCGCTGCAAATTTTATTCTTTTCTACGAGTAGATAATCCACCCCTGCTCTATCCAAAAAATAGGCTGTCAACAGTCCCGATATGCCGCCGCCGATTATCAACACGTCGGTCGAAATATCACCCGAAAGGCTTTTAAAAGTTGGAAAATTAAGGTCACACCAAATTGATTTCATAAAAATATCACCAAGGATAGTATTTCGCCACCCTTGGTGATATATTCGCTTTTATAAAATTTGTCGGCGCAATAGGTCGCTGTCGCCGCCGAACAAAATACCCTTTATTCCCGCCTTTTCGGCACCTATAATATTTACCTCGCGGTCATCCACAAAAACGCACTCGGCAGGGTTCAAATTATACTCTTTAAGTAAATGCTCAAAGGCTTCGCGGCTTGGCTTGGTTTTTCTAATTTTGCTCGAAAAGACAAGCCCGTCAAAAAGTGAAAAAAGCTCTGCAAGGGCCGAAACCTTTGTGTAATTTTCGGCAAAATCGACCCCAATGTTTGAAAGCAGGTATATCCCCTTTCCGCTTTGCTTAAGGTCAGCTATCAGCTCACGCATACCGGGGATAAACTCCAAATCGTAATACCATTTTTCCAAAAGCATAAAGGCCTTTTCGTGCAATTGCGGTGGCAGGCGCTTAGCCATCATCGGCTTAGCATCGCAAGGAGAAAGGCTTCCGTCGTCAAACCTATCCCAATAAAGTCGGTCAAAAATAACCCTGCTTACCGTTTCGCACTCTTCATCATTACTAAAATATCGCCCAGTCATATTTTCCTCATTAAAATAGACTATAACCTGTCCAAAATCAAAAATCACGTTTTTCACAGCTACACCGCCTTTGCTTTTACAGTATACCACCCAAAGCACTTGATAGCAATATTAAAAAACTCTCCCAACCGTTGCCGATTGGGAGAGAATTATTATTTTTTATTCAACTTAAAGTTAAAGCTTATTCTACGATTAAGCCGCCGTTTTGCAACCGCTTACAAATATGCCCTCATTTGTGCCAAAAGCTTTTCCTCTATTTTAATAAGCCTTTTGCAAATATCCTTTGAAACCTCGTCCGCGGCTTCATACTCGTTTAAATATTTATTAAGCGATTTTATACCCATATTGCAGCCGTCGGTCATAAGGTCGGCTATGGTTGAGTCGGACTCGTTTACCACCAACTTGATGTTGGTCTTCATCCACGACATACCTTTTGCCATAGGATTAGGGTCCTTACCCTCATCACCATATTTATCCAAAAGCTTTTGAAGGTCGGTATCCAGTTTATCGTGTTCATCCTTGCAGGCATTCAGGTCAGCCTTTAGTTCGTGCGATTTAACGTAGTCTATCACGTCATCAATCGACTTTACACCCATCTTTATTCCTGCGTCGCACTCGCGAAGCAATCTTATAGTATCTTTTTCAATCATATTATCACTCCTTTAAGGGTAGTATTGCCATTCTCTTCAATATTACACCCATTAGCATATTGAAAAACCTTTTAAATTTCTATATAATATAAATGAAAGGGTGATAAAAATGAAAAATATTTTTACAAAACACTGTGCGTTATGTTTAACTCTGCTTCTCCTTTTGCTTTGCTTTAACGGTTGTAAGCAGGATGGCACCGGCTCTGTTGATACCGAAAGCACCGTATCCACCCCAACCTTTTCTATTTCCAGCGGCAACTCGGTTTTAGACTTAAACCCAAATAAAACCTCAAAGCCTTCAAGTTCTAGTAACAGTAAGCCCCAAAAAACCTCTTCCAATGCAAGCTCTTCCAAAAAAGAGGAAACCAATATAGAGGTTGACCGTGCCGAAAAGGTTGTTAAAACCTACAAGTTTGAGGACGAATTTTTCGCCCCGCGGTACGACAAGCTTGTTTTTAACGATCCGCAAACTGGCAAGGTTTTGCCTTATTCACTCCACATACCCGAAAACTACTCGAAAAATAAAAAATATCCCGTGCTCTTCTTTTTACATGGCATGGGCGCCCAAGGCACCGACTATGTTTCGGCCAATGGCGAATTTGCAACCATTTATAAACACAATGGCGATCTTGTGAACAACTCCATTGTGCTTATTCCTCAAACAACCGGCTGGTGGTACGCCCACGAAAGCGGCCAAGATGACGGTTGGCTCGGCGTGGCTATGCGGTTACTTTACCAAATAGAAGCCACCTACTCTTGCGACCGTGACCGCATTTACGTAATGGGTCTTTCAATGGGTGGCTACGGCACCTGGAATGCACTTCAATACTATGGCGACCACTTTGCCGCAGGTGTGCCGATTTGCGGCGGCGGCGACCCCTATTTTGCCAAAGAGCTTACCGATATTCCTATTTGGATTTATCACGGCGAAAATGACGATACCGTTTCTATACAGCAGTCCGAAGCGATGTATTTTGCGATTGTAAACGCCGGCGGCGAGAAGATTCACTTTACACGCCTACCGGGCGTTAAGCACGATTCTTGGCTGAACGCCTTCGAAAGCCGCGAGCTTTTAAGTTGGCTTTACAGCCAAAACAAATCCACAAACCCAACCTCCGAATTTGAGTATATCCCATATTTCAAAATTACCAATCCCCAAGGCAAAACCGTTGTTACCGAATTTGACGCCACAAACCTTTCAATTTACAGTATAGAGGACCATGATTACTTTGAATTTTCCCTTTCGGACGATGGTCTTAAAAAGCTAACCCGCGCTTACCAGGATGCCATTGGCAAAAAGTTTGACGTTTACTACGGCACACAAAAGCTTTTAACCTTTACCCCAACCAAAAAGCCCGTTGACGAACTTTTTACCATTGATAACGTTTTCACTACCGAAAATTATTATTGGTACTTCAAACGAATAACCGACATTGGAATATATTAACAAAACGAAAAAAGGCTATCTAGCAACGCTAGATAGCCTTTAATTTTAGCCTTCTAATAAAATATTTCTAATATTTCTAATTTGCGCATTGGTAACACCAATAGAAAGCAACCATTTTTCCACCTTTTGCTGAGTTGTCTTGCCCGGCATTTTTTGAATATCTGCTATAAACTTTTCAAAGTCTTCAGTTTCTATGTAACTATCCGTAAAAGCTGAAAGCGCAAATTCCTTATATAAGGTTTCATCATCCACGCCAAGCAAAGCCTCTAAAAGATAGGCCACTGTACCCGTTCTATCGCGACCGTAGGTACAATGCATATAAATGGGATAATTACTTTTATTTGCAAGGTCGGCGAAAATTTGCTTTGTTATGGCATTGTGCTCAGCCAACAAGAAGCCAGTATAAGTTGAAGCGCCGTAATATTTATGCTTTACGTCTTTGCCGAGTGCATCCTTGTTATCCTTAGCCAACTCTTTACCGCGCAAATCCAAATCAAAACGAATATTAAGGTCTTCAAGCATTTGGGTCTTGCCTTTTTCGGTAAGGCAATAATTTTTTTCTACCTTGCCGTCAAGTTCGCTACCACGATAAAGCATACCCTGTTTAATCCTTTTGCCGTCGATTGTTTTGTAACCGCCAATATCGCGCACATTAACCGCGCCATCAATATTTAAAACACGGGTTGTGTCGACTGTTTTAAAATCACCAACCGAACCCGCAACCGAGCCATTTGAAAGGCTAAAGCTTAAGCGATAAAAATACTTTGTGCCGCTTTTAAGGTTATAAACCCAAAATTCGTGTCCCTTGGGATCAAGCTTATGGCTTTTCGCATTTTTATAGGTATCATTTTCAGCAATTTCAAGTTCGGCCGATTCGACCGTAACACCTGCGGGCAGGCCCATAACCTGATAAAAAAGCTTCCAAGGTTGACCCTCGTTTAGCTTATACTTCCAGCCATCAAAGGTTTTATATAGGCTTTGGGCATCCTTCGGGTTAGCCGAATCCATATAATTAAAAACAGGAGCGCTCACAAGCAAAACATCTTCCGTGTAAACACTGCTTTCAACAATTACGGTAGAATTTGTTATTTGCGAATGGTTCCCGCTGTCCTTATTCTTAGACCTTAACGCATCGGACTGCACCGCCAAAACAATTATCAAAATAACCGAAACCGAGCAAGAAATTATGTTAATCCACCTGCTGCGTCTTCTTGAGCTGCCTCTACGTCGATGGCTATGACTATGGCCGTGGCTTTCGCTAGTGCTACTCATGAGTTTTTCTCCTTTAAATTGAGTTTTTATTTCAAGGGTTTTTCCTTTTTAAAGATTATTTCTAGCGCTTCTTTAAGCTGGGGAAAGAAAAAATTCGGCATTAAACCCTTTAACATCAGTCGGTTGCAGGGCCTTAAAGGTTTTAAGACAAGGGTGAGAACAAAATTCATAAAAAATTGGGTAATAAACGAAACCGTTGCCGCGCCCATTGCACCAAAACGCGGAATAACAAAAAGGTTAATTGCCACGTTAAGTACAACGCCCGAAAGATTTATTGCAGGCAAATACCTTTGCTTTTCTTCGGCCAAAAGCCAAATATTACGCAACGAGCCCATATATGCAAAGCCAGTATACCAGGTTAAAATTCGTAGCACCCCAACAGCCGGCGCAAACTCAGCGCCGTATAAAACCTTAATTACAAGGGGTGCAAATATAGTAAACATCACGCTTTGCGCAAGCGATAAATATAATATCGCGCCGTAAAGCTTAGACATATTTTTTTCATACTCTAATTGGTCATTTTTCTTAGACTCCAAAATAAGAGGTCTAAAAGAATCAATAATGGCCATAAAAACAAATTGAGCTACTGCAGCCGAGGTTACCGCCGCCGAGTAATAACCGTTTTCGGTTTCGCTCACCATAGTTGTTAGCATTACGCGATCGATGTTTTGAATAACCACCACCATTAATGCCGCAAGAATATAATGTCGGCTAATTTTAAGCATTTTTTTGGCGCGTGCCAAAGAAACACTTAACCTGCTATTGCTTTTTTTACCGAAAAACAATAACAACAAAATGCCGATTGCACCGTATTCTACCGAGTGCGAAAAGGCAAACCAATAGATACTTTTGCCGGTTGCTAAAAGAAAAATTTTATAGGCCGATACAAAAACGTAGCCCACAAGCATTATTAAAGAAGAATATTTTGACAAGAGCTTGTATTGAAACCAATACTGCATCATTTCAAGCGCCGCAAAGAATATTGTCACGCTATAAAGCGCGCAAACAATAATTGTTTCCCTCTGGCCCATATTTACCAAAAACGCAAAACCACAAACGCCCGCCATACACAAAAAACTAGAGACAACGTTCAAAAAAAGCGAGGTGCCCATTATTTCGCCCTCGCTTTCGGGCGATTCTACAAGCTGGTGCACCAATATGGCATCTAACCCCAACTTCATTACAGGCATTGCAAATGCAACAATAGACGCGGCATAATTTATAAGCCCGTAGTTAGAAGGGCCTAAATACCGCGCCGAAATCATACCGATTATAAGCTGCAAAACCGACTGCGCAATTTTACAAACGATAATCCATTTTGCATTGTTAAAAACTTGTTTTTGTTTCATAATAACTCAAAACTCTCCCAACCGGCATTGCTGCCGGCCGGGAGATTGTGTATTTTTATTTTGCAACTATATGTTGCGTCAGGTTAAAGCTTATTCTACGATTAAGCCGCCCCAAGTTACAGTGTAAGTAACACCGTCGATTTCAATATCTTTGGGAGCTACAGTTGTACCGAAGTCATAAAGATACTTCTGACCATCGATTTCTACAATACCGTCAAGGATTTCGCCTTCAGCGT
>JAFVTJ010000035.1 GCA_017503305.1 Clostridia bacterium | reverse complement strand
TTACTAAAAATTTGTGTTATTCGAAGCTTCGGTCGGTTTTAAGGCGGGGCGAATTTTCCGACGAGGTAAGATATGATTCGGTTTCGCAGGATGTTGATACCGAAGAAAAGCTTTTGCTTGAATATTGCCTAAAATCCCTAAACGACGATGAGCGTAATATCATAGTTTTACATGCGGTTTCGGGGCTTAAGCACCGCGAAATTGCAAAGCTTTTGGGGTTGCCTATCGGCACCGTTCTTTCAAAATACCAACGCGGATTAAAAAAGATAAAAACCTTTTTGCAAGGAGGCGAATGTGATGACTAACAAAGAAATTGAAAACAAGATTAAAACGGCCTTTTCAGCGGGAGTACCCGATAATTTTGATGCAATTCTTTCAAGCTGCGAGCAACCGGTTATGTCGAGCGCCTTAAAGGTGAAAAAGCCAAGGGCAAAGCTTTTGAAAATTGCGGTTAGTATTGCCGCCGCGGTTGCGCTTGTTTTGACGGCAGGTCTTGCAGGACCGCAAATTTTTAAAAGCGATTCAGCAAATGAAAAGGTAGATTCGGTAATAAGCTTTGACGTAAACCCCAGTATTGAGCTAAAAATCAACGCGAATGAAAGAATAATTGAAGCTTCGGCGCTTAATGAGGATGCAAAAACCGTGCTTGGCAAAATGAATCTTGCCGGCAGTGATCTTTCGGTTGCGGTTAACGCTATAATAGGCTCTATGATTCGTAACGGTTATATTGATGAGTTGTCCAACGCGATTCTTATTACCGTTGATAACGAAGACCGCCAAAAAGGTGCCGAGCTTGAAAAACGTTTAGCCGATGAAATTAACGAAATTTTGAGCAGCGAAAGCTTTGACGCCGAGGTTATAAGCCAAACTATCAAAAAAAGTGAAGAGCTTGTAAAATTGGCTCAAGAATACGGCATTACAAACGGTAAAGCGCAGCTTATAAAACAAATAACCGACACAAACAAAAAATATAAATTTGTCGATTTAGCCACCCTTACTATTCGTCAGCTAAATCTAATTATTTCCGGCAAGGACGTGAACCTAAAATCCGATACTGTCACAAAAAAGGTTATAGGAAAGCCAAAAGCCCAAAAAATTGCTTTGGCGGCGGCCGGCTTTGAAAAGGAAGATATATTTAATCTTTCCTGCGAGGTTGATGATTCGGGTGCGAAGATGCTTTACAGAGTTGTTTTTGATACCGATTTGGATGAGTATGTCTATGAAATCGACATATATAGCGGAAAAATTAAAAACAAGTGGAAAGAAAAGGGCAAGTTTATAGGCATTGAAAGAGCAAAGGCAATTGCTTTTGAAAAGGTGGGCACCACCGAACAGGAAATAACAGGCTTTACATATTCGTTCTATGGGGAAAAATATTTTATGATTTTCCACTTAGGCTTGGTTGAATACAGAGTGGGGGTTGACGCCCACTTGGCCGAGGTTGTTTCACTAAAGCCGCAAGGACCTAAAAACCCAAATATGACACAGTCTTATATAAACGAAGAGGATGCTAAAAAGATGGCGGCCGAGGAGCTGCTAAGCCCCGAAAGCGAAATTTTGGATTGCACCTGCACCCTTACTAAAAATGGCAACTTAACCGTTTATGAGGTCGTTTTCAAGGGTAACCGCGAAACCGAGGAGGGTTTAAAAGAATATACAAGCACCTTTATAGTCAACGCCTTTACGGGCGACGTTATAGGTATAAACAGGTTGCAGTTTGTTGAAACCGAGCCTGACGAGAACACCCAATCCACCCCTGTGGAAACCGAAGTACAACAATAAAAAATAACAAAAACACCGCCTGGGAAAGCTTGGGCGGTGTTTTTATTTAACTTCGCTGTGTTCTATTGCAAAATCAAGTAAAATATTTATAAGTTCGTTTCTTGAACGATTGGTTTGCTTTGACAGAATATCAAGCGATGCTACGGTTTCATCCTTTATACGAATTGAAAAGGTTTTATATCCATCTTCGCCTTTAAGAGATTTTTTCTTTATAATAAGTCTTTCTGCCATAAAATCACCTCACCATTATTATGCCTTGACAAATGTTATAATTATATGTTATAATTCATAACATAAATTATTAAATGCGGTAATTGTTACAATTTAGTAATAAATATTGACAAAACGCATATACTGTATTATTATACTAATACAACATACAAAAAGGAGGAATTTTTATGTTGAAGAAAATTTTAAGTTTTACAGTTGCAATGATGATGATTTTCGGTTGTATGTCGGTTGTGGTTTCCGCTCAAAGCGATGTTATTACTGATATCGAGCCTAATGATGATCCTGAAACTGCACAAGCAATTGACACAAACGTTACTGTTGAGGGCGTGATCGCCGCACCCGATTTGGAAGCCGAAGAACCTTATATGGATATTGACGTTTTCAAATTTACAGTAGAAGAAAGAACAAAAATCGTTTTAACACTCACTTCAAGCACAAAAACCTTAATCCCCGTAATCAGCGATGAGGAAGGCGAGGATGGCTACACACCTGAGGTTGATGATGAGTTAGAAGATTTCCCCGAAGAATACACAATTGAAGCCTTTCTTAAAAAGGGAACATATTATATCGTTTTGTTTGATATGTTTGCCGACGAGGAAACCACTTACAATTTCACAATGACAAGTGAATCTGCCGTACAAACACTTAAAAAGGAAGACGGCGTATGGAAATATTACGTTGGTGACAAATTTGCGCCTGAAACCACACTTGTTAAATACAGCGGTGTTTGGTTCTACGTTGAAGACGGCGTTTGGAACAAAACTGCTACCACCCTTGTAAAATACGAAGACAAATGGTTTTACGTTAAAAATGGTAAGTGGTCAAGCGAGCCCACCACTCTTATAAAATACAAGGATAAATGGTTCTATATTAAGAACGGCAAGTGGGATAGCGATGCTAAAACACTCGTTAAATATAAGGGTAAGTGGTTCTTCGTAAAAGACGGCAAATGGAATAAGTCCACCACTATTGTTAAATACAAGGGCAAAAAATTCTACGTTAAGGGCGGTATCGCTCAGTTAGACTTCTCCGGTAAGAAGAAAATTAACGGCCAAACCTACTATATTAAAAACGGCAAAGTAAAATAAAAATTAAGCACCCGTTAAGGCGGGTGCTTTTTAGTTATGTGGTTATAAAAATATAAGCGCTTTTTGGGATGTTTAACCAATTTACAGTTAATTTTTTATATGCTACAATGAAATTAACTAGAAAAGGGGGAAGCATTATGAAAAAGATATTAGCAGTTTTATTAGTGCTTTGTGTTTTGTTAGGGTTTTCGGCCTGCATGCAAAAGAAAAACAAGCTTTTTGAGATTAAATATCAAACCTATGCTCCTGTCGGGGTAGAATTTGTAACCGAAAAGGAAAAATATTCTACTAAAGACACCGTTATTCGCTATTCGGTAACGAATATTACCGACAAAGAGCAGGCAATAGCGGGGGATGAAAACTGCTTCACTTTGGAAAAATTGGTTGACGGCGAATGGATGTGGGTAGGTACAAAAATCGACCACGGTTGGAATGCGCTTGCTATGATTTTACCGCCCGGTCAAACCGAAACCCGTGAAATCGACCTGCAAGAATATTTCCATCTTCCCTTAGAAGAAGGCGAATATCGTATTGTAATGGAAGGTATGTATTCGAACAG
>JAFVTJ010000034.1 GCA_017503305.1 Clostridia bacterium | reverse complement strand
TGAGATTCCGGGACAGGAACGACATTCGGGTAGAACGGCAAAACGGATTATGTATTTTGAAAAGGTGCGTAACGAGAAGAAGATGTTTTATAAAGGAGGAAAAGAAAATGGTCCTAACGGACAGACTCAAGGCGCCTTGACGGGACGGCATCACTTCGTGATGGCACTATCTTCGCAAGCATCGTGAAATTATATAAATTTCACAAAACTTTAAGGGCTCTTCGCCCCTAACACCCCAAAGAAAGGAAGAAAATTATGAAACAAAAAACCAAAGGATTTTTATTATTATTTACAAAGGAGGAACTCGCAAACGTTGATAAAAGGGCAAAGAAATTAGGACTCAATCGAACCGCTTATTTGAGAAAGGTGATTAAAGGACTGCACGTAGATGCTTGCCCCACAACCGAGCTACTGCCCTATTTGGACGAAATACTTTCGATTAAACAAGCGACTCGAGAAATTTCAGATACGGCATTTAAAAGGCGAGATAAGATTACAGGGACTTATCCACTCAGTGAAGAGGAAGACAAAATTTTTCTCAAAAAGGTAGCTAGATTAAAGGAAATCATTGATTCGATATTAGAGATAAAGGAAGGTAAATGGTATGAGCAAAGAACGAGTTTTACTAAATTTAACGCTTGAGGATTTTGAAGAATTTGAAGCCAAAAGAAAATTGACAGGAATGGATAAGCAACATCTTGTACGTGTTTTATTGAATGGCTTACAACCCTTTTATAAAATTGAAGATGAGGTTGGGGCAATTATTTCAACACTCAATCATGTTAACACAGATAGTATGGTTATGGTTTGGATGACAGCCGCTAATAAGTTCCCAACTGTTAATAAGCACGAGGAAAATAAAAAGTGGTTAGGCAGGTATATCAGTTCAATGGTCGGGCGCCATGTTATATGGAAATTTAACAAAGAAACAAACGAGAAGGCAGGGCTTACAGAAGACCCTGCCTTAATTGTTGCAACAAAAGAAAATGAAGGAGAGATTGAATGAGTAGTAAATTTAAATCGAGTAGAGAATTATTAACCAGTGTGGATAGTTTATTCACGACGCAAGCTGAGAGGGATGATGAATTAAAGCCTAAGGTTGAAGAGATTGAACTCGACCTGATTGACGATTTTGAGGGTCATCCCTTTTCAGTAAAGGATGATGAGGATATGCAAAATCTTGTAAAGAGCATTTCGGAAAATGGAGTTTTGGTGCCCTGTCTTGCAAGGGAGAATGGTGAACGTTATGAACTGATTTCGGGGCATAGGCGCAAAGCCGCATGCGAGTCACTTGGTATAGCGACACTACCGGTTATCATTAAGGATATGACTCGCGAGGAAGCGATTATCACGATGGTGGACAGCAACATTCAAAGAGAGCATATTTTACCGAGCGAGAGAGCCTTTGCTTACAAGATGAAAATGGATGCCTTAAAAGCACAAGGAAAACGAACAGATTTAACTTCGTCGCAAGTTGCGACAAAGTTGGATTCAGCGAACGAAATTGGTAAAACCGCAAACGAAAGTCGCGATCAAGTATTCAGATATATCCGCCTAACCTATCTCAACAAGCAATTGTTAGATATGGTTGATGAGGGGCGGATTGCTTTCACACCTGCAGTTGAGCTTTCTTATCTTAATGAAATTGAACAAGCCGACTTGGTTGAGGCGATTTCGGAATGCGATGCCACGCCTAACCTGTCCCAAGCCTGTCGTCTCAAAAAGAAAAGTCAAGGAGAGGGGCTTACTCCTGAAATTATTGGAGAAATAATGTGTGAAAAGAAAACAAACCAAAAGGAAATGTTGAAAATACCGATGGATGACATTCGCAAATCTTTGCCAAACGCTAGTGAAAAGCAGGCAAAAGAGTTTATTTTAAAGGCCTGTGAGCATTATCGTCAATATCTGAATCGTCAGCGAAAACGCGATGAAAGGTGATTGAGTCGCACATAAAATTTTGTGTTTTGGAATAAAGTTTATAAATAAAAGGAGGAAATTGAAGTGACTAATAAAAAAACACAGTACAACGTCATAAATATTTTCTCCGGCAGAAACAGCATTGAAATTAAAGCAAAGGTTAATGAAATTATTAAAAATCTTTGCGTTACCGAACTTGAAAATATAGCCGGTTTGGAATATTATGAAAAAGCAACATTCTTGGGCGATGCTTCAACGTTTAAAAGAGGGGGCATTAAGGAATGTTGACAGAAATTGCGGATATTTACGTTAGACTTTCTTCGGAGGATAGGGATAAAAAGAATATTACCGATGAAAGCGAAAGTATCCAAAACCAAAAAACAATGCTTATAAAATACTGCATTGAAAGAGGGTGGCAGATTAACGATATTTATTGCGATGAAGATTATAGCGGTGCTGACAGCAAAAGACCTGCCTGGAATCAGGTTTTAAAGGATTGTGAAGAGGGCAAATGCACGATAGTTGTTTGTAAAACACAGTCGAGATTTTCACGTGATATGGAAATGATTGAAAAGTATATCCACGGAAAATTTCTTGAATGGGGGACACGCTTTGTCGGTGTTGTTGATAACGTTGATACTAATGTAAAAGGCAACAAAAAGGCACGGCAAATAAACGGACTTATCAATGAATGGTATTTAGAGGACCTTTCGGATAATATTAAATCGACCTTAAACGTTAAAAGAAAAAATGGTGAGTTTGTAGGTTCGTTCGCTCCGTATGGTTATTTGGTAGACCCCGAAAATAAAAATCACCTTGTCATAGATGAGGTCACGGCACCCGTAGTAAGAAGAATTTTCGATATGTATATACGTGGAAGTGGATATATTGCAATTGCAAAAGCGCTTAATGAGGATAAAATACCGCCGCCTTGCGTTAGAAAGAAGCAGTTGGGCTCTAAATATTACAATGGCAATTATGAGAAAAACCATTCGCCCACAACTTTTTGGACCGACTCCGCGGTGTATGCTATTCTTCGCCGATATACCTACACGGGTGCACTTGTGCAAGGAAGGCAAGAGGTTGTTAATTACAAGACAAAAAAGCGCCGCAACAAGCCAAAGGACCAATGGGATATAATCGAAGATATGCACGAGCCTATTATTTCAAAAGAGACCTTTTTTAAGGTGCAAAGCATACGTATGCAACGTGGCAAAGGACAAAAAATACCGAGTGGTAGCTGTTATTCACTTGCTAAGAAGGTGTTTTGCGGTGAGTGTGGCAATACAATGTGGAAAATGAGTTATGAACTTCGTGATGGGCGGTACAATTATTTGTGTTGCCGAACACGTAAAACTGCCAAAGAACATTGCAACAACGAGCATAGTATTCGCTTGGATGAGCTGGAACAAATTGTTCTTGATGAAATCAACAAGCTTCTAAAGTGTTATTATGACGAAAAGTCAATCGGTAAAATCAAAGCACCTAAAAAGGATAATAACGTCCAAAAATCAATGGCTGCGGAAATTAAAGAGCTTGAGGAAAAAATCAAGCGTAATGATGCCAGAATGGCGCAAATGTATACCGATAAATTGGATGGAATAATAACTGTGGATGAGTTTACGTCTTTTCGTGAAAAGTACAAGCGGGAAACTTATGAATTTGAAAATCGCATAAATGTTTTAACTGCACAATTAAATGAATCGAGCGGTAAAAAAACCGCGCAAGACACAAAATACGTACTCGATAAATATAGGCACATTGATACGCTGACCTTTGAGATTGCCAATGAATTTATAAGTAAGATTTATATTGGCAAAATAGAGGAAAATGGCCGTAGAAACATTGAAATTAAGTGGAAAATATAGTATTTGCTAATGCTTCACACGGTGGGTTTGATGGGGGAGCGGTGGCAGGTGACGGCACGGTTGAAAAGGATATAAATTTAAACATTTCATTAACGCTTGCAAAATTCTTGAAACAAAACGGTTTTCGTGTTATAATGACTAGAGAAGCCGACGTTTCGACTGAGGATACTGAATCGCCGCAAATTGCATCTAAAAAGAAGAACGACCTTAAAAACCGACTGAAGCTTATGAGCGATTATCCTGATGCGGTTTTTGTTAGTATCCATCTTAATAAATTTACCACCTCGTCAGCATTTGGCCCACAGGTGTTTTACAGCAAATCGGATGAATCGGCGGTGTTGGCGGATAAGATACAAAAGGCTATTGTGTCGCTTATTCAACCCGACAACACACGGGTTAACAAGCAGGCGACAAGCAGTACCTATTTGCTTTATAACGCGACTGTACCTGCTGTTTTGGTGGAATGCGGTTTTTTGAGCAACGCGAGCGAGCTTGCTCTTTTAAAGCAACCTGATTATCAAAACAAAATGGCGTTTTCAATATACACAGGAATTTTGGAATATTTTAAGGAGAAGGACAATGGCAGCGAATTCTAAAGTGGTTTACGTATGTAAGGAATGCGGATATGAAACTGCAAAATGGATGGGCAAATGCCCAAGCTGTAATGCGTGGGGCAGTCTTGAAGAGAATGTGCGGCTCAATAAAAAAAGTGCCGCCGCGCCTAACACGGTTAATCGTGCGGTTAGCGCCAAGGCCCTTTCTCAAATTGATATTACCACCGAAGAGCGCTTTGTGACAGGTATAAAAGAGCTTGACCGAGTGCTTGGCGGCGGTATTGTAAAGGGTTCGGGCGTGCTGCTGAGCGGCGACCCCGGTATCGGTAAATCTACCATTCTTTTGCAAATTTGCAACGCTTTACAAAATGCGCTTAATATTCTTTACGTATCGGGCGAGGAATCGGCTATTCAAATTAAAATGCGTGCAAACCGCTTAGGTGTCCAAAGCGATAATCTAACCATCATGACCGAAACCGACGCGCAAAGTATTAGTGAATATATTTTTACCTACAAGCCTGACCTTGTTATGATAGACTCAATTCAGACAATGCAAATTGCCGAGCTTACTTCATCGGCGGGCAGTATTGTTCAGGTTAGGGAATGTACAAATTTATTGCTTCGCACCTGTAAAGGACTTGATATTCCGCTTTTTATTGTCGGTCACGTTAACAAGGGCGGCGATATTGCAGGACCTAAGGTTATGGAGCATATCGTTGACACCGTGCTTTATTTTGAAGGCGAGCGCAACCAATCTTATAGAATTTTGCGTGCTATTAAAAACCGCTTTGGCTCTACCAACGAAATTGGCGTTTTTGAAATGGGCGAAAACGGTCTTCGCGAGGTAGAAAATCCTTCGGCAATGCTACTCTCGGGCAGACTTGTGGATGTTTCGGGTGATTGCATTACCTGTGTTATCGAAGGCACAAGACCGATTTTGGCTGAGGTACAGGGGCTTGTTACCACAACCGGCTTTGGCAATCCGCGAAGAACGGCAACGGGTTATGATTATAACCGTTTAAACCTTTTGCTTGCCGTTTTGGAAAAGCGTATTGGTCTTTATTTTTCAAATTTAGATACTTACGTTAATATTGTCGGCGGTATGCACCTTTACGAGCCAGCGGCCGATTTGGCAGTGGCTATGTCGTTGGTGTCGGGTCTTAGGGATATTCCGATCGACCAAAAAACCATTGCCTTTGGCGAAATTGGTCTTTCGGGCGAAATTCGTTCGGTGCCGCGTGTAGAAGCGCGTGTGAACGAAGCCGCAAGACTTGGCTTTACAAAATGTATTTTACCTAAGGCTTCTTTAAAGCAAATCACTAACTGTCCCGCTTCGATTGAGCTTATTGGAGTTTCCACTCTCACTCAGGCTCTCGCTTATATTCGTTAAGCGCGGCAGATAATAAGGACAAACGTGCTGCGGTGAATTAACGTTACCGCAAATTTCAAGATTACAGTAGCCGTCAAGCTGATATTTGCAGTTTTCGGCGCATTGTATTAAACCCAAAAAATCACTCCCATAATAATATGGGCAGTTTAAAGCAGTTTATTAAAAATAGGTAGGGATTATGGAAAATTTAAATTCTATTATAGGAAAAAATTTACAAATTTTGCGTAAAAAGAATAAGTTTACCCAAGCGCAACTTGGAGAGCGACTAAACTATTCCGATAAGGCGGTTTCTAAATGGGAAAAGGGCGAATCGTTACCGCCTATTGAAGTGTTTTACAAATTAAGCCGTCTTTACAAGGTAAGCCTAGACAGTATTGTAGGCATGGAAAAGGTTAAGGTGCGCGAGGTGGACAAGGCTGACCTTAAAAAAAGATATTTACATATAACACTTTTAAGCCTTTTGGCAGTTTGGCTTGTGGCGCTCATTTTGTTTGTTGCGTTTGATATCTTCGCTAACATGAGTGTGTGGATGTGCTTTGCTTGGGCGGTGCCCGTTTCGGCAATTGTGGGAATGGTTTTTGATTGCATTTGGAATAAGGGCAAAATATTGTTTTGGATTTTAACAATACTTGTTTGGAGCTTACTTTTATGCCTTGCCGTGCAACTGATGATTTTCAACGTTTGGAAAATTTTACTAATAGGTATACCCTTGCAAATTGGCATTATTATATGGTCTAAAATGGTGAAAAAATGATTATCGGTAACGATTGGGACAAAATTTTAAACGATGAATGGCACAAGCCCTATTTTAAAGGGCTTTGTGCCTTTTTGGATAATGAATATACTACACAAATTATCCACCCCGATAGAGAAAATCTTTTTAAAGCGTTGGAGCTCACTTCTTTTGAGAATACTAAGGTTGTAATTATTGGACAAGACCCATATCACGGCGAAAATCAGGCTCACGGGCTTTGTTTTTCGGTGCAGACAGGGGTTAAACTTCCGCCGTCACTTAGGAATATTTATAAGGAACTTGAAAGCGACGTGGGAAGAGAATTTACTCAAAACGGTCAGCTTGACAACTGGGCAAAACAAGGTGTTTTAATGCTTAATACCGTTCTTAGCGTGCGTGACGGAAAGCCTAATAGTCACAAGGGCAAGGGTTGGGAGATTTTCACACAGCGTGTTATTGAAGAAATAAATAAAAAGCAAACCCCCGTGGTATTTTTGCTTTGGGGTGCGCACGCCGAAAAAATTGGACAAGCGGTAACTAATCCCATTCACAAAAAGCTCGTTACTGTTCATCCAAGTCCCTTGTCGGCGCATCGCGGTTTTTTGGGTTGCAGGCATTTTTCAAAAACTAATGAGTTTTTGCTGCAAAACGGCTTAGAACCAATTTCGTGGTAAAAGTATTGACAAATTTTGTCAAACGATATATAATATAGTAAAATTCTTAACAAGGAGAAGCATTATGCAAAACGGAATTGTTCGTCCTGTTGATAAAATGGGCAGGGTTGTAATACCAAAAGAGCTTCGCAATCATTTAAAGGTTGAAAACGACGTTGACAGCTTTGAAATTTTTTTAGAAGGCGATAAAATTGTTATGAAAAAATTTCAACCCACTTGCATATTTTGTAACAAGCTGGGTCCCAGTGTGGCCTATGGCGAATACACCGTTTGCAAGGACTGTATTGAAAGACTTAACGAGGCTAAAGAACACATCAAATAATGCTTGACAATGCGGTTTTCAGGTGGTATAATCTTTAAAAATGTGTTAAATGCATTGAAGGAATTATTGCATAATTTCATTGTTTAGAGAGCTGTCGGTTGGTGCAAGTACAGTACAGTTGGAGTTACGTCAAGTCTCATTCCTGAGCAGAGCGGCTGAAACCACAGTAAGCTGCTACGGACTGCCCCGTTACCATGGCAAAAGGCTTGTTGGAGCCTTATTGAGTGACCGTTATTTTACGGTAAGCAGGGTGGTACCGCGAATATAATTATTCGTCCCTGAGAGTGTGTGTTGGCATTCTCAGGGATTTTTTAATGTAAGAAAGAGGTATATTTATGAAAATCAAAATAGCAGACAGAACATTGTGTGCCGGTGGCGCAGTATTCGGTTTTAAGGAAAAAATTGAAATTGCAAGACAGCTTGAAAATCTAAACGTTAATGCTATTGAACTACCTAAAATTGAAAATGATAAGGCGGATACTTTACTTATAAGAACAATTGCGTCCTTTGTGAAGAATGCGGTTATTTCTATTGAAGTTAATAATATATCGGACGTTGATAAGGCGATTTTGGCCCTTAATACTGCCGCTAATCCGCGCATTAGGGTAGAGCTTCCCGTATCACCTGTGGGAATGGAATATACCTACCACAAAAAAGGCCCCAAAATGCTTGAAACCATTAAAGAAACTGTGGCCTATGCTAAGGAAAAATGTGCCGACGTTGAATTTTGTGCTATTGATGCTACCCGTGCCGAAGGCGAATTTTTAAAAGAGGTTGTGGCTGAGGCTGTAAATGCAGGCGCTAATCTTGTGACTTTTTGTGATTCTACCGCCGAAATGCTACCCGATAAATTTGGCGGCTTTGTGGCAGAAAATATGGTAAACGGTGCCGAATTTGGCGTTATGTGTGAAAATAAAAACGGTCTTGCCGCTGCCGATGCGGTAATAGCCTTGAATAAGGGTGCAAACACCGTTAAAACCAGTGTTGGTGGTAGTGTTACACCGCTTATTACCTTTGCTAATATTCTTAAAAATTGCGGTGGTGAATGCGGTTTTGAAGCAAGCCTTAAATTTACCGAGCTTAACCGTATAATAAACCAAATTAGTTGGATTACCAACGGCAGCAAGGCTGAAAAATCGGTTAATAGCGTAACGGTTGTTGTTGATGATAGCTTAGAGCTTGACCAAAACGACGACAAGGACACCGTTATGACTGCCGTTTTAAAGCTTGGATATGATTTATCCGAAGAGGACAGCGTTAAGGTTTATGATGAATTTTTGCGCGCTGCCGCTAAAAAGCGCATTACTGCAAAAGAACTTGATGCCATTGTGGCAACGGTTGCTTTACAGGTTGAACCCACCTATAAGCTTGTAAATTACGTTGTAAATAGTGGTAATATTATTACATCAACCGCACAAATCACCCTTGAAAAGGACGGCGAAAATTTGCAGGGCATTAGCTCCGGCGACGGTCCTATTGATGCGGCTTTCCACGCGGTTGAGCAAATTATTGGTTGCCATTACGAATTGGATGATTTCCAAATTCAATCCATTACCGAAGGTAAGGGCGCTATGGGTGGCGCACTTGTTAAGCTTCGTAAGAACGGCAAGCTTTATTCGGGTAACGGTATTTCTACCGACATTATAGGAGCAAGTATTAAGGCGTATATTAATGCTGTTAATAAAATTGTTTACGAGGAGGCGTAATAAATGAAGTTGTCTTTTTCAACAAAGGGCTGGCATAACAGCACCTTTGATGATTTTTGCGATATTGCGAACGATTTAAAATTTCAAGGAATAGAGCTTCATAATATTCATAACCGCCTTTTCACCGAAAAGGACGGTGCTTTTCACGATTATGCCGCAGCTAAAACTGTTAGAAAGCTTTATGAAAAGAAGCTTTCTATCCCTTGTATTGATACTATTTGCAATTTAGCTGATGTAAGTGCCGAAAATGAAAGTATTGAAGAAATTGAAAAATGTATTGAAATTGCTTCAAATTTGCATATTCCTTATGTGCGTGTAAAGGCATTTGGCGAAGAAAATTATGATTTTGCACGCGAATTAATTGCTAAAGTTTTGCCGACTGCCCAAAAGAACGGCATTGTAATTTTGGCTGAAACTTCGGGTATATTTGCAGACACAAAAAAGCTTTGCGAGTTATTGGATTCCTTTGCACACGATAATTTGGCGGCACTTTGGGATATGTATGCCACATATTTTATTGCAAACGAGGAGCCCGAGCTTACTATTAAAAACTTGGGCGCTTACGTTAAGCACGTTCATATCAAGGACGCAACAAAAACCGACAACGGTTTTGAACTTTGCCTTATCGGTGAAGGTGAAATGCCGACTCGCGAAATGATTTTGGCGCTTCGTTCGGTTAACTTTGACTGTTTTATCTCGCTCGAATGGACGCCTGACTGGTGCGAAGAGCTTGACGATATGGAAATTATTTTCTCACACTTTGTTAACTTTATGAAGCAGTGGGGTGATACTTCTAAGAACGATTCTCTTTACTATAACCGTGCACACACAGGTCGCTACGTTTGGGAAAAGGATCGCCTTATCGACTGCACCTTCTCGCAGGTGCTTGACCGTATGGTAGAAGAATTCCCTGACCAATATGCTTTTAAATATACTACACTCGATTATACCAGAACCTATAGTGAATTCCGTGATGACGTTGATACCTTTGCACGCTCGCTTATAGCCTTGGGCGTTAAGGCGGGTACCCACGTTGCTGTTTGGGCTACTAATGTTCCCCAATGGTACATCGCTTTCTGGGCTACCGTAAAGTTGGGCGCTGTGCTTGTAACGGTTAATACCGCGTATAAGATTCACGAAATTGAATATCTTTTACGCCAATCGGACACACACACCCTTATTATGACCGAGGGCGCTAAGGACTGTCACTACGGCGAAATTATTGCAGAATTATGCCCAGAGCTTGAAAACCTAAAGCCAGGCCAACCCTTGCACAGTAAGCGCTTACCCTTCCTTCGCAATGCTATTACCGTAGGCTTTAAGCAAAAGGGCTGCCTTACTTGGAACGATGTTATTGATTTGTCAAGTCAGGTTTCGCTTTCCGAAGTTTATAGAATGGCTTCTCAGGTTGATAAGGATGACGTTTGCAATATGCAGTACACCTCGGGTACAACAGGCTTCCCTAAGGGTGTAATGCTTACACACTATAACGTTGTTAACAACGGTAAATACATCGGCGACAGAATGGAGCTTTCCACCGCTGATAGAATGATGATTCAAGTGCCTATGTTCCACTGCTTTGGCATGGTGCTTTCGATGACCTCTTCTATGACTCACGGCGCTACAATGTGTCCAATGCCGTATTTTTCGGCAAAATCGTCGCTCGCTTGTGTTCATAACGAACGCATTACCGCGTTTAACGGCGTGCCGACAATGTTTATTGCGATGATGAACCACCCCGACTTTGCAAAGACCGATTTTTCACATATTCGCGTTGGTATTATGGCGGGCGCTAACTGTCCTGCCGATCTTATGAAAAAGGCTACCGAAGTTATGAATATGAAGGAAATCGTTTCGGTTTACGGTCAGACCGAGGCTTCACCCGGCTGTACTATGAGTAGTTATTTTGATTCACTTACCGTTCGTACCGAAACTGTTGGTAGCGCCTTTGCAAACGTTGAATGTAAAATTATAGACCCCGAAACCGGTAAGGATTGTCCGAACGGTGTTAATGGCGAATTTGTAGCTCGCGGATATAATATAATGAAGGGTTATTACAAAATGCCTAAAGCCACCGCCGAAGCGATTGACAAGGATGGCTGGCTCCACACAGGTGACTTGGCTTGCCGTGATGATGACGGTAACTATCGCATTACAGGCAGACTTAAGGATATGATTATCCGTGGCGGCGAAAATATTTACCCCAAGGAAATTGAAGAATTTATCTACACCTGCCCTAAGGTAAGCGACGTTCAGGTTATCGGTGTGCCCGACAAAACCTACGGCGAAGAAATTATGGCTTGCATTATTCTCAAGAAGGGCGAAAGCATGACCGAGGAGGAAATGCGCAAATATATCGCCGACCATATGGCTCGCCATAAGGTTCCGCGTTATATTGAGTTTGTGTCTGCTTTCCCGATGAATGCCGCAGGTAAAATTCTTAAATACAAAATGCGTGAGGATGCCGCAAAGAGATTAGGATTATGATA
>JAFVTJ010000033.1 GCA_017503305.1 Clostridia bacterium | reverse complement strand
TATTAACAATCTTTTTATCAATAACGTTTTCAAAGCCCAATTCCCGCGGCTTAACTGTTATTTCGTTATAGTTATAATCAAAAACCGAAAGGAAAACTATAGCAACAATTAAAACAATGGCAACCAAAGAGGTAAAAACACAAAAAAGTGTTTTTTGCCATTTTTTCATACCCTTCCACCAATTTGAAATGGCCTCACCAATTTTAGCAAAAAAGCCAGCTATTCCGCGCTTTTTCTTTTTGAAAGAGCGGTTTTTATATTCGTTATCAGTGTTTTTAATATCAAAATTTTTATCTTCCATAATTCACCCTTATTTCGATAAAAGTTGTTTATAAATCTCACTTTTTTTAAGACCTGTAATTTTTGCAGCTTCCTTTGCCGCAAAGGAGGTTGACTGCCCCTCTTTTACCAAATTTTCGGCAATTTTTAGGGCGTCGTCAATGGTGTATTCTTCTTGATTTTCATCGGCACCGTTTATTATAAGCACAAACTCGCCGCGGGGTGCATTTTCAGTATAATACGTGAGCGCACCCTGCAAGGTGGTGTGAAACACCGTTTCGTGAAGCTTTGTAAGCTCCCTTACAACCGCAATATCGCGCTCCCCAAAGGTGTCAAGCATATCCTTTAATGTCGCAAGCAGCTTGTGCGGTGCTTCATAAAAAATCATTGTGCGGCTTTCTGCTTTAAGGCTTTCAAGATGCTGCTTTCTACCATTCTTTTGGGTGGTTAAAAAACCTTCAAAGCAAAAGCGACCCGAAGGCATACCCGCAATCGAGAGTGCAGTTGTAATAGCACTGGGACCGGGAACTGATTCCACCTCAACACCGTTTTGGTGGCAAAGGCGGACTAAATCTTCACCGGGGTCAGATATAGCGGGCATTCCCGCGTCCGACATTAAAGCACAGGTTTCTCCCAAAAGCAAACGCTCTAAAATAAGGTTACCTTTCTGCGCCTTATTGTGCTCATAATAGGAAAGCATTTCCTTTTTTAAGCCAAAGTGGTTAAGTAATTTTACGGTAACACGGGTGTCCTCAACCGCTAAAAAATCCACCTTTTCAAGTGTTTCTATAGCACGGGGAGAAAAATCCCCCAAGTTACCGATAGGCGTACCCACAACGTAAAGCTTGCCCGCCATTATAAATACGCCTCCTTATAAGCGCCGTAAATTTCTATCATTTCCTTGGAAAAATTCCCGTTTTCTTCAACGTAAAGGGTGGGCTCTATGCGAAGCCCTGTGTTGCCACAGCGTTTACCTTCTACAAGCACTAACCACGGCTCTTCCCCTTTTCGCTGACACACCAAGCGAAGCCTTTTAGGCTCCACCTTGCAAGAAGTCATAATGCTCATAAGTTCAGATAGTCGCTCGGGGCGGTGGCACATACAAAGTCTTCCGCCCGTTTGCAAAAGCTTGGCCGAAACTTCGATAATATCACGCAAGGTACACTCAATTTCGTGCCTTGCTACCTTTGTTAAGGTGTTTTCGTTTTGAAGCCCCGCATTGTTTGCTTTATAAGGCGGATTACAGGTAACAAGAGTATGGCAGCCAAACTCCATTTTACCCTTTAAATCCTTTAAATTGCTGTTTATTACGGTAAATTTATCTAGGTTTAATTCTTCCTTGGTCTTTTGTGCAAGGTCGGTCGCCTGCTTGCTTATATCAACGCCGACAGCCGATTGCAACATGCCATCCCTTAGCATTAAAAGGGGTATAATTCCGCACCCTGTACCTAAATCGACCGCCTTGTCCTTCTGTTTTGCTTTTGCAAAATTGGCCAAAAGCACCGCGTCGGTACCAAAGGTGTGAAACTTATTAACGTAAAGGAAAAAATCCTTGCCTAACGGCTCTTTTTTAATTAAATTCTGCTCCATTTTACGCCCTGCGGAGTATCTTCAAGCACGATACCCATACTTTTAAGCTTATCGCGGATTTCGTCAGCGGTTTTGAAATCTCTATTCTTTCGAGCTTCGGTACGCTTTTCAATAAGCTCTTCAATCTCGCTATCGAGTGTTTCTTCCTTGCGGTTGTAAACAAGACCCAAAACGCCTGTTAATTGGTCGAACATATCAGCGCAAGCAGTTAAAGTGTCTTTCTTAGCGCCGTTTGCGATAACCGAGTTAATATCGCGAACGAGTAGGAGGATAGCTGCCAATGCATCGGCTGTGTTAAGGTCATCTTCCATAGCGGCAATAAATTCTGCTTTACGGCTTTCGATAAATTCGGGAATTTCGCCGCCGTCTTGCGCATTTTTAATTGCAAAATCAATATTATCACGGCAGGTGTAAAGACGCTCAAGCGAATTTTTAGCCTGCTCAATAATTTCTACCGAGTAGTTAATGGGGCTTCTATATTGTGAAGAAATAAGGAAGTAACGAATCGGCTCGTAGCCGTACTTATCGGCAACGTCACGCACGGTGAAGAAGTTATTTAAGGATTTTGACATCTTGTGGTTATCAACGTTAATAAAGCCGTTGTGCATCCAGTAGTGTGCAAAATCGCAACCGTTTGCAGCTTCACTTTGTGCAATTTCGTTTTCGTGGTGGGGGAAAATAAGGTCCAAACCACCGCAGTGAATGTCGATAGTTTTACCTAGGTATCTTCCAGCCATTGCCGAGCATTCAATATGCCAACCGGGACGGCCGTTACCCCAAGGGGATTCCCAAAAAGGTTCGCCCGGCTTTGCACTCTTCCAAAGACAGAAGTCCATCGGGTCTTCCTTAATATCGGCACCGCCGTCTACACGCTTGCTGGCGCCTTCTGCCAAATCTTCAAGCGGTTGGTGAGATAATTTTCCGTATTCCTGGAATTTCTTTGCGCGGTAGTAAACGTCGCCCGAAGATTCATAAGCATAGCCCTTTTCAATAAGAGAAGAAATTATACCCTGAATTTCGGCAATATTTTCGGTTGCACGGGGATGAACGGTAGCTTCGCGCACGTTAAGACCCTTAGCGTCGGTCCAAAATTCACCGATAAATCTTTCGGCAACTTGGGGTACTGTGATACCTTCGGCATTAGCCTTGTTTATAAGCTTATCGTCAATATCGGTAAAGTTTTGAACAAAATCCACCTTGAAGCCGCGCCATTCAAAATAACGGCGCAAAACGTCGAACACACAAAGGGGGCGCGCATTACCAATGTGAATATAGTTATAAACCGTAGGACCGCAGGCGTAGATTTTTACCTCGCCTTCGTTAATCGGCTTAAAATCATCTTTTTGTCTTGTAAGGGTATTAAAAATTTTCATTTGTTTTTCTCCTTTAATAGAGCTTCAAGCACTGTAATGCGCTCTTCAAGTAAATCCATTTTTTGTTTTACAGGGTCGGGAATGTGTATTTGGTCAAGTGCTACACGCTTGCCATCCTGCTTTACAACACGGGCAGGAACACCCACCACGGTAGAGTTGGGCGGAACCTCGGTTAAAACGATAGCACCTGCCGCCACGCGAGAATTATCCCCAATTTTAAAGGGGCCAAGCACCTTAGCGCCTGCGCTTATCATAACGTTGTTGCCAATGGTTGGGTGGCGTTTGCCCACATCCTTACCTGTACCACCAAGGGTTACGCCCTGATAAATCAATACGTCGTCACCAATTTCGGTGGTCTCGCCTATTACAACCCCTGTGCCATGGTCAATAACCAAGCGTCTGCCAATGGTGGCGCCGGGGTGAATTTCTATACCTGTTTTTCTAGCCGCTCTTTGAGAAACGAGTCGCGCTAAAAACATTAAATTATGCCTGTAATAAAAGTTTGCACGGCGGTGCATTCTTATCGCCTTAACGCCGGGGTAAAGGAAAAATACCTCTAAGAAACTACGTGCCGCAGGATCGCGCTCACGCACGGCGTTAACGTCTTCAATCATTCTTTTAAACAAAATATCACCTACTGTTTATTTTGCGTTAGCAATGTACTTTCTGCCGTTCCAAATATAAATTGCGCCGGAAATAGCACAAAGCACGGCCGAAAGCCAGAACAAAGCAATTATTACGTAATGAAGTGTAAATATGATTTCAACATCTACACCCTTTACAAATTCAAAAAATGCCAATACACCGAGCGCAAAAACAATGCCTACCATTTGGCTTACGGTTTTAGCCTTGCCCCACATATTTGCCGCAACCACTTTGCCGCCGCTTGTTACAGCAACCAAGCGAATAGAAGAAACTGCAAATTCGCGGAAAAGCACAATAAAGGTTATGGCTACCATATGCCAACTAAAATCTCCCCAAGCGCCGTAAACAAACATAAAGCCTAAATATGCGGCGGTGGTTAGCATTTTATCGGCAAGTGGGTCCATAAACTTGCCAAAATCTGTTATCATATTATTTTTTCTTGCCAAATGTCCGTCAATCGCATCGGTAATTGAAGCCAAAGCGAACAAGACAAGTGCCACTGTGTAATGATACGGAAAATCAATAAGCATTACCGCCATAAAAATGGGGGTTGCAATCATTCGAGCGAGTGTTAATTTATTTGGTGTATTCATTCGTAAAGCTCTCCTAATAAATCATATTCAATACAGTCGTTAATTTGTACCTTCACAAAGTCGCCGATTACAAGCGGACGGGTAGACATAAAGAAAATTTTACCGTCAACCTCAGGTGCGTCGCCTGTTGTTCTGCCAAAATAGCATTTAATGTAGTCGTCCCAGCCTTCGATTAAGGTTTCAATAACACTACCGATTTTTTCTTCGTTCTTTTCGGCGGCTATTAAGGTTTGCATATCCATAATATTTTCCATACGCGAAACCTTTGTTTGCTCGTCAACTTGATCGGGCATTTCGGCCGCTATTGTATCTTCCTCGGCCGAATATGTAAAGCAACCGAGTCGGTCAAAGCGGGTTTCCTTTACGAATTCACAGAGTTCACAAAACTGTTCTTCCGTTTCACCCGGGAAGCCTGTTATAAAGGTTGTTCTAAGGGTAATATCGGGGATTTTTGTGCGAATTTTTTGGATAAGCTTTATAAGGCTTTCCTTATCGCCCTTGCGGTTCATTTTCTTCAAAATTTCGCCGTTTACGTGTTGAAGCGGAATATCTAAATACTTCACAAGCTTTTCTTCGCTTGCTATTACGTCTAATAATTCGTCGGTTATCTTATCGGGATAGGTATAAAGTGTTCTAATCCAGTGAATACCGTCAACTTTGCACAATTCCTTTAAAAGCTCGGCCAATTTCGGCTCGCCGTAGATATCAGCGCCGTAAGCGGTGGTATCCTGTGCTACTACAATAAGCTCGCGAACGCCTTGTGCGGCCAATTCGCGTGCTTCGGCAACACAGTCTTCAATAGTGCGGCTTCTGAGTCTGCCACGGATTTTTGGTATTGCACAGTAGGTACAGCAGTTGTCGCAACCATCGGCAACCTTAAGGTAAGCAGTAAAAGGCATAGCGCCTAAAATACGCTTGCCGTTTAAATCAAGGTCGGTTTTTTCACCAAAAGAATTTTGGGCGTTGCCTTCAATAGCGCTTTTTACAATTTCAGCAATTTTACTATTCGAGCCAATGCCAACGCAAACGTCAACCTCGGGAATTTCTTCGGTTACGTCGTCCTTATAGCGTTCAGCCAAGCAACCGGTTACAATAAGAGCTTTTAGGTTGCCCTCTTGCTTATAGCGTGCCGCTTCTAAAATGTTTTCAATCGCTTCTGCCTTGGCATCTTCAATAAAACCGCAGGTGTTAATAATAATTGCATCGGCCTGAGCCTCTTCCGAACAAAGCTCAAACCCTGCCTGCTTTAGTGAATAAAGCATCATTTCGGCATCAACCTGATTTTTAGGGCATCCCAATGATACCATACTTACTTTATACATACTAATCCTCTGATTCTTCAATATAACGTTTCAAAGCCTCTCTTATAGCGCCAAAGGAAAAGCCCTTGCGCGCCAAGGCATCAAAAACCTTTTTAGCACCGTTTTCCTGTTGTAGCTTGTTGCGGTACTTTTTTTCAATCAAATTTCTAATTTGGGTGTTTTCGTCGGCTTCGGTTTCTTCCAAAACGGCTTTTGCTAAATCATAAGGCAGGCCCTTACTAAGCATTTTTTGCAAAGCCTCGCGCTTGGAAACGTTGGTTTCAATAAGTCGTTCGGCAAGAGTTTCGGCATAGCGCCTATCATCCAAAAGACCAACCTCAATAAACCTTGCAATAACCTTAGCGCAAGCCTCTTTTGCAAAGCCCGCCCTTACAAGCTTATCGTAAAGGCCCTTTTCGGTGTGGGCGCTGCGGTCCAAATACCAAACCGCTCTCGACTTTGCACGCACATAGTCCGATGAAAACAACAATTCTTCCAAATACTTGTCGTCAATTTCCAAACCTGCTTTTAACGACCTTTCAAAAATCAGGTCATTATCAACCAAAACCTGCCTGCCGTCCGACAAGGAAAGCTTGGTTAAATGCAGTTTGTCCTTTTGTAAATTTACAATTTGCATTAGTCGTCTACTGCAATGTCAATATCAATCGCCTTGCGAGGAGAAGCCACCGGCTCTGAAGGCATAATAACCTCACTGTCGTCCACAATGGGTTCGGGGTTTTTGTTGGTTATAATAGCCATAATCTTATCTTCAATTTCGGTTGCCAGCTCTACGTTATCTTCAAACAACTTTTTAACGTTATCTCTACCTTGGCCAAGTCTTGTTTCGCCATAGTAGAACCAAGCGCCCGACTTTTTAATAACACCTGTGTCAACACCGGCATCCACAATTTCGCCTGTGTGGGAAATACCTGTGCCGTACATAATATCAAATTCGGCCACCTTAAATGGAGGAGCCACCTTGTTTTTAACGATTTTTGCCTTTGTGTGCACACCAATAATTTCGCTGCCGTCCTTGATAACCTCGCCCTTGCGAACGTCAATACGAACGGATGAGTAGAACTTAAGCGCTCTACCACCTGTGGTAACTTCGGGGTTGCCGTACATAACGCCGATTTTTTCGCGTAATTGGTTAATGAAAATTGCGGCACAGTTTGTTTTAGAAAGCGCGCCTGTAAGCTTACGCAAGGCTTGTGACATTAAACGTGCCAACTGGCCAACGTGATTATCGCCCATTTCGCCCTCAATTTCGGCCTTAGTAACCAAAGCCGCTACCGAGTCGATAACAATAATATCAATAGCGCCCGAACGCACAAGACTTTCGGCAATTTCTAAAGCTTGCTCACCCGAATCAGGTTGAGAAACTAAAAGACTGTCAATATCAACACCCAAAGCCGCAGCATAAACGGGGTCGAGCGCGTGTTCAACGTCGATAAATGCAGCGGTGCCGCCTGCTTTTTGTGCTTCGGCTACACAGTGAAGCGCAACGGTGGTTTTACCCGAAGATTCAGGACCGTAAATTTCAACAATTCTTCCCTTTGGGATACCGCCAATACCAAGTGCTACGTCAAGTGTTAAGGAGCCGGTTTTAATATGCTCAACGTTCATTGCGGCATTTTCACCAAGGCGCATAACGGCACCCTTACCAAACTGCTTTTCGATGTGGTCAATAGCAGTTTTTAAAGCCCTTTGTTTTTCGGTATCTTCGGTTAATTTAACTGCGGTTTTAGTTTGTGTACTTTTTGAAGCCATAATTTTTACTCCTTTATTCTTTAATGGCGGCAACCACGCGGTCGATACCATTTAAGTCTTTTATAACTGTAATTTTCGCAAATCCTCCGTCCGATAAACAGGACTTTACAGACTCTGCTTCGTTTATGCCAACCTCAAAGGCGAGCATACCGCCATCCTTTAAGGAATTTTTGTAATTTTTAATTATTGCGCGATAAAAATCTAATCCATCTTCCCCGCCCAATAGAGCAGTTTGAGGCTCAAAACGGGTTTCGGGAGAAATGATTTCCATTTCCTTTGGGGGAATGTATGGCGGATTACTTACTATAAGGTCATATTTTTCGGTGTTTGCCGTACCTTCAAAAACGTCACCCAAAATTGACATGGCATTATAGGCGCCATTTAAAGTTATGTTTTCATCCAAATAGCGCTTGGCTTCGGGATAATTTTCAACCAACACCACCGCGCTATCGGGATAATCCATAGCAAGCGATATACCGATACAACCACTGCCTGCGCACAAATCAAGCACCCTTGGCTTTTCAATATTCTTCAAATATTCCGCACATTCTTCTACCAAAACCTCGGTATCACTTCGGGGAACAAGAACACCCACGCCAACCTTAAAGGTGTATTTGTAGAACGCCCACTCGCCAAGTATGTACTGTAGCGGATAACGAATTTCGCGCTGACGCAAAATTGCGGTTAAATTGTTTTGCTGAAACTCGGTAAGCTCGTTAGTGTATTTTGTTAAAATCTCGCTGTTAGTAAGCCCTGTAATGTGCCTTATAATCGCCTTTGCCTCAAAGACGCTGTCCTCTATTCCCGCGGCTTTAAGCTTAAGTTTAGTGTGATTGTATGCTTCAAATATTGTCATCGTTACGCTCCACGTCAGGCACGCTGGGCTCACACGCTTTAAGTGCCGCAATAGCAATTTCCATCATATCATCGGTAGGCTCTTTAGTAGAAATCCTCTGCAACCAAAGACCAGGCGCAGAGATTATGCGGGTTATAACATTATCATATTTACCGCAAATTTTAAGCACCTCAAAGCCGACACCGCAAATGAGTGGCACCATTAAAATTTTTGCCACAACCCAAAGCCATTTAATAGTATAAACTACGGGAAAAATCATTTGAATAACGGTTGAAAAGATAACGCTTATAAGTATCATCAAAATCATAAAGGATGTGCCGCAACGAGGGTGGAAACGTTTTTGTTCGCGCACGTTTTCTACTGTGAGCGGCAAGCCCTTTTCATAACAAAAGATTGTTTTATGCTCGGCACCGTGGTACATAAATACACGTTTTATATCCTTCATAAAGGAAACTGCCCACATATAGCACACAAAAACGGTAAGCTTTATAAACTGCTCAATTGCTGATCTTAATAGCTTTGAATCTATTTTTGTGGAAAATACCCATTCAATACCGTCAACCAAAAGGCGAGGCAGGTACATAAAGAGCACCACCGCCAAAGCAACGCCTAAAACGCCGCCCAAAAACATAACCGCATTAAGCAATGCGCTTTCCTTTTTTTCGTCCTTTTTTTCTTCTTCTTCAAAATCGGTAAAGCCCGATTTATCGGCCGCAATCATAAGTGCCTTGTAGCCTTGAAGCATTGCTTCCACAAAGGATACCACACCGCGAATAATCGGAAGGCCGAAAAACTTGTACTTTTGTGCAAGCTTTTTCTCATTCATATAGGAAGTGTCAATACTGCCGTCAGGCAAGCGGACACAAAGTGCTGTTTTTTCGGGGCTTTTCATTAAAATGCCCTCAATTAAGGCTTGACCGCCTATTGATGTATATTTAGCTTTAGCCATTTTCTACTTCTTCTGCTCCTTCTTCGTTTGTAACTTCTAAAATTTCTTCAAAAATAGGCAATACAACCGTAACGGTTGTGCCAACGTTTTCGGTACTTTCAATAAACAAAAGACCATCGTGTTGTTTTATAATTTCATCGGCCACAGCAAGACCAATACCCGAACCGCGCACCTTTTTGTTAGCCTTATAAAACTTTTCTTTAACACGGGCAATATCCTCAGCGGGAATGCCCACACCCGTATCCTCAACCGAAATACGCACACAGGCTTCCTCAACACTCAAATCCACAAGCACTTGGCCGCTCTTTTCGGTATATTTTACTGCGTTGTCAATAATATTTATAAACACCTGCTTTAAGCGGTTATTGTCACCCATTACCGTAATATCAGTCTCGGGCAGACTTAAAACCAAATCAATTTCCTGCTTTTTGGCAAGCTCTTCATACATATCCACCGATTCACGCAAAATTAGTGAAACGTTGGTGGGCTGTGAAACAAGACTAAGTCTACCTGTTTGCATACGTGAAAAATCAAGCAGCTCTTCCACAAGGCTTGAAAGACGATCAGCTTCGCTAAGTACCACGTCAAGACCTCTTTGCACAAGCTCTTCATCGGCCCCTAACGACATTTTAGCCGTTTCGCCCCAACCGCGAATGGCAGTAAGCGGGGTTCTAAGCTCGTGTGAAACCGAGGAAATAAAATCATTCTTAATATTTTCCGAAGCTGAAAGCTCTGACGCCATATAGTTAATCGCGTCGCAAAGCTCGCCTATTTCGTCATCACGTTCAAGCTCAATACGTGAATCAAAATTACCCATTGCAATGGTTCGCGCCATATTACTAACGTCGCGTATGGGGTTTACAATTGATTTTATAAAAAACAGTCCCGTAAAACCGGCAATAAACAAAATTATAACGCAAATTATTATAATAATAGCCGTAACGTAGCGCATAAGCCTGTTGGCTCGTGTCATAGAGGTAATCCATCTATAAGCGCCCATTTCCTCGCCGTTTTGGTTATAAATCATTGTGGTGCCAGCCATAATAGGCTCTCTGCTACCACTTTTTCCCCTATAAACCTGATATTTGCCGCTTTCCTTAGCCTTTATATAGTCGGGCATATCTACAACATTCACGGGGAAGCCTGTGGTTGAAATGAAAACGTTACCGTTTTTATCAATTACCTGAACTTCAATTTTATCCTTATACTTAAATTCGGCCGCCATAGTAATTGCGGTGGTCTTAAAGTTTGACTCACTTGTGTTGGCCAATGCCGAAAAGCTATCGGCATAGTCTAGCGAAAGACTTTCAATTTTTTGGTTGTATAAGGAGCTATAAAGGGAAGAAAAAGCAATTGCCGCAATACAAACCGCCAATGCTACTACCACAAAAACGTAAATAAACCATTTGTGTGTAATACTTTTAAATTTTATATCCAGATTCACGGCAACCTCTCCTTTCCGCAAATTTTAGCTTTTATTATCTTGTGCTCCACTTATAGCCCATACCCCATACTGTCATAAGACGCTTGGGTACTGAAGGGTCGTCTTCAATCTTCATACGAAGGCGGCGCACATTAACGTCAACTATTTTTTCTTCACCAAAGTAATTACTGCCCCAAACCTTGGTTAAAATATCGGTTCGGCCAAGGGCGGTATCGGGGTTTGTGAAGAAATATTCAATCATTTGGAATTCTACCTGCGTAAGCTCAATATTCTCGCCGTTTTTAAGCAAGGTTCTCTTTCTCAAATTAAGGGTAAACTCACCCAAGGTTATATCATCGCTAACCGCCGGCGCATTCTTTGGTGCATACATTTCAACCCTGCGGTAAAGCGAATCCACGCGAGCCAAAAGCTCGGTAGGACTAAAGGGTTTTGTAATATAATCATCCGCGCCGAGCATAAGACCGCTTATTTTATCCATTTCCTGTGTGCGGGCGGTAAGCATAATAATACCCAAGGTTTCACTTCTTTTGCGAAGCTCCTTACACAAGGTAAAGCCATCCATTCCCGGCATAGAAATATCCAAAAGCGCAATATCAAAGCCTTCGGGATCATTATCAAAAATATCAAGCGCCTCTTCGCCCGAGCCCGCTTCAATAACGGTGTAGCCAACCCTTTTTAAGTTTATGGCTTCAAATTCTCTTATAGCCACTTCATCTTCGGCAATTAAAATACGTTTCAATGCATTCACTCCTGTGTAAATAATCCTAAATCTTCAATAATTTTTTCAATAGTAACGCCCGATTCCTTTGCGGTTTTAGATAATCGGCAGGCTATTACCGTTTCTTCGGTTTCGCCAACCTTTATCATATTAAGCGGGGCGTATATACCGTTGGCCCAATCTTTTTTAGATATTGCTCTAAAATAAATAAGACTGTCGCCAACCTTCATTTCTTCGGTGTCATAGCTGTAAATTTCTCTTATACGGTTGTAGGTATCCTTTAAAATTGCAATTTTGCCAACCCATTTTGCAGGCAAATTGTAATAATACCCGTCAAGCACGTTTATCATTGAGGTGACCTGTGTGGTCAAAATTTCGCCATTGAAGGAACACCAGTTTGTAAGGTAAAGCTTTTCGGCAACCTCACTCTTTGAAACCGATGGCACGTTCAACTGCACAGGTATTTCCAAAATACCGTCGTTATTAAAATCCTTAACTTTAAAGCTTGCCGAACGCAAGGTTAGGGAGGTTTCTTTAGTTTGGTCATCAAACAAGGGGTTTAAAAGCTTGCCCTTTTGGTAAACAAGCACTTCGGTTATAGCGCCAATACCCTTAACCGAATCAATATAAACCGCACTCTTGCCGGAGGAAAGCTCCTCTACAATGGGGTGGCCTATTGTTTGCACCTTGCTATCAAGCTCGCAGCGGCCTATTTGCACAACACCGTTTGGCTCAAGCTCGTAAAGGCTTGCCGTGTTGCGCGAATTTTTAGTATCCATATCAACTACTAAAATTTCGTCTGCTTTGTTGCCGTTAAGGTTGCAAGTAACAAAATGGTTATACCTTGTAAGCATGCGTTGGGTTAAAACGTTGTCCTTAAAGCTGTAAACCGCCAGCTGCATTTCGCTTGCGCCGTAAATTTGCCAGCCTACTAAAATTTCACTTATACCGTCGCGGTCCAAATCACAAAAATCCACCCTGTGTACGCCCGAAGCCACAATGGATTGCTCGCCAAAGGACTTCCAGCCGTCTTCATTTTTGCAAACCACGTTTATACTCATTGTTTCAACGTCGTCGTTGAAGGTGCTGTAAAAAGCAAAGGCTTCGTTCTTTTTGTCACCGTTTACGTCCTTTTGCACCACCGCCGAATGATATTCACCCGTTTGAGGATATTCAAATTTATAGTTGCGACCCGCGCTTTGACTAATGGCATTTTGAATTTGTTTCAAGTCGCCCGAAAGCGAAGGTGGAGACAAAAGCTCGGCAATATCGGTTGTGAAAAAATCACATCCGCACATAGCAAAAATCATTGCTACGCAAAGCAAAGCCAACAGTAACTTTTTAAGCAAAAATGCCACTCCTTTCGGTATATACTCATACATAATAGATTATAACATATATATTTTAAAAAATAAAGATATTTATTATTAAAATGTATTAAATTAATAAAAAGTTCACCTTTTCTTGACATCTGCTTGTGAAAATGGTAGAATGAATTGAATAGTGCCTTTAATAATTAGGTTTTAACTTTGTTTTGTGTTGTTTGGCGACTGCATTGACTCAAAGTAATTATATTCCGGGAGGTAAACGCACGGCTCCCGTCTTTTAAGAAAAATCCGTGTTTAATTATATAGGAGGTGCATTTCAGTGCAACCATACATCATTATGGGTGTCGTTGCTGTTGTGCTTGCCGTTTTGGGCTTTGCTCTCGGTTGGGCATTTCGCCGTAAGTCGGCCGAAGCCACAATAGGCTCTGCTGAAGACGAAGCAAGACGCATCTTAAACGACGCCATGAAAACTGCTGAACAAAAGAAAAAAGAAGCTTTATTAGAAGCAAAAGACGAAATTCACACCATGCGTCAGGAAACCGAGAAGGACCTGCGCGAACGCCGTTCCGAAGTACAACGTCAAGAGCACAGGCTTCAACAAAAGGAAGAAACTCTTGACCGCAAGATAGACAACCTTGAAGCAAAAGAGGAAAAGCTTGCTCTTCGCACAAAGGAAATCGATGCAAAGCTAGAGGAATGTGACAGACTTAAGCAAAGCCAGATGGATTTACTCGAAAAAATCTCAGGCTTTACAAAGGAACAAGCAAAAACCCACCTTTTACAGCTTTTAGACGATGAATTAACCCATCAAAAAGCCGTAAAAATTATGGAATTTAAGAACCAAACCAACGACGAATGCGACCGTATTGCCAAAGACATTATCGGTCATGCTATTCAACGTTGCGCTGCCGACCATTCGGCTGATTTAACCGTTTCTGTTGTGGCACTCCCCAACGACGAAATGAAGGGTAGAATCATCGGTCGTGAGGGTAGAAACATCAGAGCGCTTGAAACCGCTACAGGTGTTGACCTTATTATTGATGACACACCCGAAGCTATTACCCTTTCAAGCTTTGACCCCGTAAGACGCGAAATTGCGCGTGTGTCCCTTGAAAAACTTATTGTTGACGGTCGTATTCACCCGGCAAGAATTGAAGAAACCGTTGCAAAAGCTACAAGCGAAGTTAACACCACCATTAAAGAAACCGGCGAACGCGCCGTTATTGATGCAGGTGTTGCTAATATCCATCCCGAGCTTGTTAAATTACTCGGTAAGCTTCGTTACCGCACAAGCTTTGGTCAAAACGTGCTTAACCACTCACTTGAAGTTTGCCACCTTTCAGGACTTCTCGCTGCCGAGCTTGGCGCCGACATAACCCTTGCTAAGCGTGCGGGCTTGCTTCACGATATTGGTAAAGCGCTTGACCACGAGCAAGAAGGTACCCACATTCAGTTGGGTGTTGACGTTGCTAAAAAATACCGTGAAAGCGAAACCGTTGTTCACGCTATTCACGCTCACCACGGCGAAGTTGAAGCAAAAACTCTTATCGCTTGCATTGTTCAAGCAGCCGATGCCATTTCAGCAGCCCGTCCGGGGGCCCGACGCGAAAATATTGAAAGCTATATTAAACGTCTTGAAAAGTTGGAGGAAATCGCCAATTCCTTTAACGGTGTTGAAGGCTCGTTTGCAATTCAAGCAGGCCGCGAGGTTCGCATTATCGTTAAGCCCGAGGTTGTGTCTGAAGACCAAATGATTCTTATGTCACATCAAATTGCCGAACGTATTGAGAACGAACTCGAATACCCCGGTCAAATCAAGGTTAACGTTATCCGCGAAAGCCGCGCCGTTGACTACGCAAAATAATAAAAACACTAAACCCTTGCAGGATTTATCCCGCAAGGGTTTTATTTTTACCATCAAATATAGACATATTGTAGGGGACGGCGCCCTCGACGTCCCGTTAAATCTAAATTTTGTTTCGGGCAGTCGAAGGCGCCTGCCCCTACAAACAATCATTTAGCTTTGATTTACACTTATTCGCGTCAAAAGCACTACACTCTCCACATGCTCGGTATGTGGGAACATATCAACAGGTTGAATTTTTCGCACCTTATATCCCTTGCGTGTAAGGAATGACAAATCTCGCGCCAAGGTTTCGGGATTACAGGAAACATAAACAATCCTTTCGGGTGCAAGTTCACATAAACAACGCAAAAATTCAAGGCTAGCGCCCGCTCTTGGCGGGTCCATTATTACAAGGTCAAAATTTTCACCCTTACGGGCGGCTTTAACCATAAATTTGCCTGCATCATCTTCGAAAAATTCGATATTCTTAACACCGTTAAGCTCGGCATTGACCTTAGCGTCCTTTACGGCATCGGCATTAAGCTCAACACCCACCACCTTGGCGGCTTTCGGGGATGCAATAATACCAATAGTACCCGTACCGCAATAGGCATCAAGCACCTTTTCTTCGCCTGTAAGACCTGCAAATTCGAGCGCTTTGTTATACAAAACCTCGGTCTGTATAGGGTTTATTTGGTAAAAGGCTTTGGGCGAAATTCTAAAACGGAAACCGCACAAATCTTCTTCAATATAACCGCTACCGTAAAGCACACGGCTTTGTTCCCCTAAAATAAGGCTTGTGAACTTGTTGTTAACGTTTTGCACAATTGTAGTGATTTCGGGGTGACGTGAAAGCAAGGCGTTTACAAACTTTTGCTCCTTCGGAAAGTCCATTATCGCCGTTACCAAAACGATCATAATCTCACCACTCGAAAAACCACGCTTTATAAGAACGTGGCGCAAAAAGCCCTTCATTGTAACGTCATTAAAGGCACGAAGTTTAAAGCTTTTTAAAAGCTTTCTGATAGTTACAATAATCTCGTCCGCCTTCTCGTCTTCAATAAG
>JAFVTJ010000032.1 GCA_017503305.1 Clostridia bacterium | reverse complement strand
ATAAGACGTGTTACAAGCTTTGAATTGTAAAGCGGATCGGGCAAAACATCACGTTTTGCAATCTGGCCTCTTCTTGGCACTGCGCTTCCCTCCTTCATAGTAATGATATCATAGGTACTCGAGTGACTTTATTCCCGTCGCACCAAGCAAGGCGTAATATATATATTAACGCCGCTTGTTTTGCAGCAGAGATTTAGTCTAACTTTTACTTGGCACCTGCTTTTGGACGTTTTGCACCGTACTTAGAACGGCTCTGCATTCTCTTAGCAACGCCCTGTGTATCAAGGCTACCTCTTATGATGTGATAACGCACACCAGGTAAGTCCTTTACACGGCCGCCACGAATAAGAACAACGCTGTGTTCCTGTAAGTTGTGGCCGATACCGGGAATGTAAGCAGATACTTCGATACCGTTTGAAAGACGTACTCTGGCAATCTTACGAAGAGCAGAGTTAGGCTTCTTAGGGGTAGAAGTTTTAATCGCTGTGCACACGCCACGCTTTTGCGGTGAGTCATGATCGGTAAGTTGGCGCTTCATTGAGTTGTAGCCCTTTAAAAGAGCAGGAGCTTTAGCCTTCTTTTCGATAGTTGCACGACCGCTGCGAACCAATTGGTTAAAGGTAGGCACTACTGAATCTCTCCTTTCTTAAAAACTAATGAAAATTACGGCAAAACATAATTTCGCATAATATTTCACGCTAAAAAATTTTACCACAATAAGTCAAATATGTCAACTGTTTCTTAAATATGTTTTTAATTTATTTTATGGTTGACATTATTTTAACAATGAAGTACAATAAATATGCAATTTTTTTGTGGAAGGTGGATAAAATGGGCGGTAATATTTCAAACTCGGTAATAAAGCGCTTACCAAGATATTATAGGTTTTTGGGCGAATTAAAGGCCGCCGGCATGAGCAAAATCTCTTCGCGCGAGTTGGCCGAAAGAATGGGCGTTACTGCAAGTCAAATCAGGCAAGACCTTAACTGCTTTGGTGGCTTTGGTCAACAGGGCTATGGTTATAATATTGGCATTTTGCAGGAAGAAATTGCGTATATTTTGGGACTTGATAAACCTAAAAGCATTATTCTTATAGGTGTGGGTAATTTAGGCCGCGCTGTTACTTTACATATGAATTTTGAATCTAAGGGTTTTCATTTGGCAGGTCTTTTTGATTCTAAGGAATCTATTGTGGGCCAAATTGTTAAAAATCAACCCGTTAGAAGTATGGACACCCTTGACGAATTTTGCCGCGAGCACTTACCAAAGGCTGCGATACTTTGCATTCCTAAGGAAGCGGCGCAAAAAATTACCGACCAGCTTGTAAAATTGGGCGTTAAAAACTTTTGGAACTTTAGCCACTACGACGTAGTGGTTCACCACCCCGACGTTAAGGTTGAAAACGTACACTTGGGCGACAGCCTTACAAGGCTTTCTTATAAAATGACGAATAAATAATGCGTAATTCGTAATGCGTAATTCGGAATTGTTTTATGAATCTGTATAGATACATTGTAGGGGTCATTCACGAATGACCCGTTTGGTTGGGTGGAATTTTGCGGTCGATTCGTGAATCGACCCTACGAATAAGCACAATGTAATTAAAACGGACGGTTTCAACCGTCCGTTTTGTTATTTTTTCTTTTTGTGAATATTGCGAATGGTTTTCTTTGGCTTTTGGTAGTTGGCCTTTTGCCCTTGCGGTGGAGCGGCAAGGCAGTTTTTACCTGTGCCTATAAGGTCAAAGCGTTTCGCTTTTTTAAGTGCCGATAAAACAAGCTCGCGGTTTTCGGGCTTAAAATACTGCAAAAGCGCGCGTTGCTCTGCCTTTTCTTTGGCGGTTTTAGGCACGTAAACCTTTTCCATTGTGTTGGGGTCAAGCCCTGTGTAGAACATACAGGTTGAAACCGTGCCGGGTGTGGGGTAGAAGTCCTGCACCTGCTCGGGATGGAGATTGTTGCGCTTTAAGAAAAGTGATAATTCAATGGCGTCGTTTATGGTGCTTCCGGGGTGGGAGGACATTAAATAAGGCACCAAATACTGCTTTTTGCCTGCCGATTTTGTAAGCTCGTAAAAACGCTTTTCAAAGCGGTTGTAAACCTCGATTTTAGGCTTGCCCATATACTTTAAAACGTTGTTCGAGCAATGCTCGGGCGCGACTTTAAGCTGACCGCTTACGTGGTGGGTGATAAGCTCCTTGAAAAAGCTCTCGTCGGGGTCGGCGATAAGGTAATCAAAACGAATGCCCGAACGGATAAACACCTTTTTAACCTTGGGGAGTTTTCGAAGTTCGCGCAAAAGCTTTAAATAGTCGCTGTGGTCTACTTGGACAGCGGGGCACATTGTGGGTGCTAAGCACTTTTTGTCGGCGCAAAGACCTGCTTTTTCTTGTTTTTTGCAAGACGGGAAGCGGAAATTTGCCGTAGGGCCGCCAATATCGTGAATATAGCCCTTAAAATCATCCATTTCGGTAATTTTTTTAGCTTCTTCTATAACAGATTCGTGGCTTCTTGAAGTGATTTGTCTGCCTTGGTGGAAGGCGAGAGAACAGAAGTTGCAAGCGCCGAAGCAACCACGGTTGTGGATAATTGAAAACTTAACTTCGGCAATACCGGGAACACCGCCCAACTTTTCGTAACTCGGGT
>JAFVTJ010000003.1 GCA_017503305.1 Clostridia bacterium | reverse complement strand
ATTAAAACCCTTATGGGTAGTGTTCGCGCCCTTTCGGGTGAGTATAAGTTCGGTCCACGTGTTAGTATTGGCTATTTCGATCAGCAAATGGCGCTTTATTCTTCGTCTGATACTATTTTAGAAGATTTTATGTCGGCTTTCCCTGCGCTTAACGATTTTGAAGCAAGGTCGGCTTTGGGCGCATTCCTTTTCAGCGGCGAAGACGTTTTTAAAACGGTAGATATGCTCTCGGGTGGGGAGCGTGTGCGCTTGGCTCTTTGCAAAATTTTCCAAAAAAGGCCTAATTTCTTGATTTTGGACGAGCCGACAAACCACCTTGATATTGTAGGTAAAGAAACGCTTGAAGAAATTTTGAAAAATTTTCCGGGTACTGTTATATTCGTATCGCACGACCGCTATTTTATAAAGGAAATTTCAACCTCGCTTCTCGACTTTAAAAAGGGTGCTACCGATTATTACAGGTTCGGCTACAGTGAATATTTATCCAAGGCGAAAGCGCCCACAGCGGAGCCTGTAGCGGAGAATAAGCCCAAAGAAAAGAAAACCTTTACAACCCCTTTAAAAGAAAAGGCAAGGCGCGAAAAGGCGCTCCAAAAGGCGGAAGAAAAAATTGCTCGTTTAGAGCAAGAAATAACCGCTTTGGAAACCGAACAAGCCAAAGAAGAAAACCTTTCAGATTATGTAAAGCTAGCCGAAATGGGCGAAAGGCTTGAAGCCTTGCAGACGGAACTTGAAACCGCCTTTGCCCAGTGGGAAGAATTAGCGGAGTAGATTCGTTTAAGTTTTAGTTTAAACGCCCTCTCACCCGCCAAGGCGGGAGCTCTCCCAAGGGGAGAGCCTTTTTGAGGATAATCATAAGTATTATATTATAAATTCAAAAAAGTTAAAGCCTCGCCCCGTGGGAGAGGTGGCACGGCTTAGCCGTGACGGAGTGGGTGAAAATGGAACATTCGAAACTTAAGAAAAACGATAGTCTACTAAAAGTCGCAAGAATACTACGCCGTAATATGACACGTCAAGAAAATCACTTATGGTATGATTTTTTGCGTTGTTATCCTGTAAAAATATATAAACAACGAATCATAGATAATTTTATAGCGGATTTTTATTGCCATAAGGCTCGACTTGTGATAGAACTTGACGGCTCACAGCATTATATGCTACAGGGTCAAGAATACGACAAAGCAAGAACGGAAATTTTAGAAAAATACGGCTTATATGTTTTGCGTTTTTCTAATAAGGATATAAATGAAAATTTTGCGGGTGTTTGTATTGTGATTGATAAAACAATTAAAGAAAGGCTTGAAAATCAGAGATGAAAGCCCTCTCACCCGCTAAAGCGGGAGCTCTCCCATAGGGAGAGCCTTTTTGTCCTAGAATTTAGTGTGGTATATGAAAAAGGAGAGTGGGTTACACTCTCCTTTAAACTATATACGGCAACTTATCTATTATTTTCATATTTTTTGTTCTGGTCGTTACGGTTTTGATCTTTGCGGTTCTGGTCGTTACGATTTTGGTCGTTACGATTTTTGTTTTGCTTGTTTTGGTCGTTTTTGTTTTGATTGTTTTTGTTGTTGTAGTTATCCATTAAAAAGTCACCCCACTTTCACTTTTATTATTTGTGAAAACGGGGTGATTATTCTTTTATAAACCGCACAGATTATTGGCGTTATTGTAAGAAATTTCCAAAATTTCGTCGAGTGTGGTTTCTTTAATTGCGGCAATTTTTTGTGCTGTTAAATAAATCATTTCGGAATGATTGGTTTTGCCTCTGAATGGCACGGGTGAAAGATAAGGCGCATCGGTTTCAAGCAGTAATCGGTCGAGCGGTAGCATTTTTACTACATCGGGTAATTTTTTGGCATTTTTAAAGGTTATAACCCCGCCAATGCCTAAATACATCCCCAATTTTAAGATTTCCTGCGCCATTTCTACACTGCCCGAAAAGCTGTGAACAACGCCCTTTGGTTTATACTCTTTAAGTATTTCCAAAACGTCGCCGTGGGCTTCACGGTCGTGCACGATTATCGGTAAACTCAATTCTTTGGCTAATTCAATTTGCTCTGTAAAAAGCTTTTTTTGAATCGCCTTTGCGTCGGGCTCCCAATAGTAATCGAGCCCTATTTCACCAATGGCAACGCATTTTTCGTGCTTTGCAAATTCGCGAATATCGGCAATAGTAGTGCCCGAATCGTAATTACACGAGTGAATGCCCACCGCCGAATACGCAAAGGGGAATTTTTCGGCAATTTCTAAACACTTAGCGTTGGTTTCATTGTCGCAACCGCAGTTTACGATTCTTTCAACGCCCATTTCGTGAATTTTGGGTAATAATTCGTCCAAAACACCGTCAAAACGGTTATCATCATAATGGGCGTGGGAATCGAAAATTTTAGCTCCAGAAAAAGGTTTAATATTCGAAAATTCCATTATCTTATCTTGCTACCTGCGGGGATATCGTCTAAGAAGATTACCTTAACGTCTTCGCCACAGTCGGCGGCTAAAATCATACCTTGGGATTCAATACCGCAAAGCTTTGCGGGCTTAAGGTTTGAAACCAAAATAACGGTTTTGCCCTTTAGTTCGTCGGGGGTGTAGAATTTAGCGATACCCGATGCCACTGTGCGTGTGCCGTTGCCGTCGTCGAGAGTGAGTTTCAAAAGCTTTTTAGCCTTGGGAACTGCTTCACAGTCAACGATTTTAGCGGCGGTAAGTTCAATCTTCATAAAGTCTTCAATGCCGATTTGGGCAATAGTTGCCACGTTTTCAGCCTTTTCCTTAACGGCCGCCTTTTTAGCTTGCTCTTCGGCGATTTCAGTCAAAGCCTTTTCCATATCAATGCGAGCAAACAAAGGAGTAGCAGCGCCTACGGTAAAGCTTTCGGTTAAGCCGAATTCTAAAGCGGTGTCGCTATTGCAAATTTGCGCTTTAATGCTATTACAAGAATCGGGCATAATTGGGTAAAGCAAGGTGCCGAGAATTCGGATACATTCGAGCAAGTTGTAAAGAACTGCGTTAAGGCGGTCTTTATTTGCTTCGTCCTTAGCAAGTGCCCAAGGTGCAGTTTCGTCAATATATTTGTTGCAACGGCGAGCGAGTGTCATAACTGCTTCAACCGCGTCGGCGTTGCGGTAAAGGTCCATAAGACTGTGATATTTTTCGATTGATTCCTTTGCACAAGCTATAAGCTCGCGGTCAAAGTCGTCAAAAATTTCGCCCTTAGTTACAGTACCGCCAAAATACTTGTTAGTCATAGCGATAGAGCGGTTTACAAGGTTACCTAAGGTATTTGCAAGGTCGGTATTAAACTTTGTGATAAAGCTTTCGTAGGTGATTGTGCCGTCTTGCGCGAAAGGAATTTCGGATAACAAGTAGTAACGAACAGCGTCAATGCCGAAGCGCTTTGCAAGCTCGTCAGCATAGATTACGTTACCCTTGGATTTACTCATTTTATCTTCGCCCACAAGCACCCAGGGATGACCTAAAACCTGTTTCGGAAGCGGAAGACCCAAAGCCATTAAAATAATGGGCCAATAGATTGTGTGGAATCGCACAATGTCTTTACCGATAACGTGCAAATCAGCAGGCCAAAGGCTACTAAACTGCTCGGTAGAGCCTTGCGGGTTGTAGCCGATACCTGTGATGTAGTTGGAAAGAGCATCAATCCAAACGTAAGTTACGTGCTTTTTGTCGAATTCAACCGGAACGCCCCAAGTAAATGAAGAACGGGAAACGCAAAGGTCGGTAAGACCTGGCTTTAAGAAGTTGTTAATCATTTCGTTCTTGCGGGATTCGGGGAGGATGAAATCGGGGTGTTGTTCGTAGTATTCGAGCAATTTATCCTGATATTTGCTAAGCTTTAAGAAATAAGCTTCTTCTTGAGAGTCAATAACTTCTCTGCCGCAGTCGGGGCATTTGCCGTCTATTAGCTGTGAAGGGGTAAAGAAGGATTCACAAGGAACGCAGTATTTGCCTTCGTAGTGACCTTTATAAATATCGCCCTGTTCGTAAAGCTTTGTAAAAATCTTTTGAACGGCTTTTTCGTGGTCGGCATCGGTTGTACGGATGAATTTATCATAATCGGTATTAAGGCTGTTCCAAACGTCCTTAATAACCTGTGCGGCATTGTCAACGTATTCCTTTGGGGTAATGCCTGCCTTTTTAGCGTATTCTTCAATCTTTTGGCCGTGCTCGTCAGAGCCTGTCATAAAGAAAACGTCAAAGCCCTGCATTTTTTTATAGCGGGCGATCATATCAGCAAGCACGATATCATAAGCGTTGCCGATGTGCGGCTTGCTTGAAGCGTAGGCGATGGCGGTTGTAATATAGAATTTTTTATTAGACATAAAGGTTCCTCCTTTAGGGTTTTAAAAACAAATAAAGTATGTAAGATACAGCGGTGGAAATAATTGAGTACAAAAGCACGGTGGCACTGTTTATAAGTGTGCCCGAGCCCGCAAACGAGGAATAGGTGAAAATAACTATACCAAGTATTGCTGAAAGAATATACAACACAGAAAGTAACGTGTTTGAACGCTTGATTTTGTTAGCACAGTTCACGATTTTTGCTATCATTATATTCTCACCACGGAAGCTTGCCGGTGCTGAGCAGCTTTCTTGCGGTGTAACCGCGTTTTTAAACATATGATAACCGGCGTTACTCATTATCATAACCGAATCACTGTAAAGACCTAAATAATCACAAATCATTTCGGCGCTTACATTGGGGTCGGTGTTGTTTACTATAAGCGTTACGCCGATTTTGGTAAGGCGGCGAAGCTCATAAGCGACGTCGGGATCAACCGAGTATTGCACCATAAATAAGGCGCAAGGCTTTTCGTCACTTGCAAGATAAATGGGGAAATATCCGCTTCTTAAAATTTTGCGGTCAAGCTCAATATCGGGCACGGCAATGCCGTGGGCTTCCATTAAAGTGCGGTTGCCGATAAATAGCGGTTTATTATCAACCCAGCCTGAAATACCCATGCGTTCTTCGTACTTAATGGTGTCAGAATCGGGCAGGGTGGTTATATTACTTTCGCCTGCTATTTTTTCAAAAATTGGTGCCAGAGGGCTATTAAGGCTTTTGGTTAGTGAAGCGGCACGCAAAATTGTTTGGTCCAAATTATTGTCTGACAAGACCTTCATTTGATGAAGTGTTACGGTACCTTTTGGGAAAATATCTGCCGCGTTTAAAAGCACCGCGTTGGACATTTCAATATGGTTGGCACCCATTTGGCCGGCTATCATAGCGCCGTTTTTATTAAGGCGTTTAGCCGCAGCGTAAAGCGGAAAATCCTTAATAAAGAAAAGCGGGGGAATGGATGCAAAGCAAAGCACCGATGCGGCGGCATAAAGCCCGTAAACAGCGCCATCGTAATAGCTCGAGGCGGCAAAGGCCGAAATTAACGCAAACAATATTGAAACAATGGTTATTACCGGCATTTTGCCGTTTAGGAAGCTACCAAAGGTGGAATATTTTAGATAATCACTTATATTATTGCACTTTTGGGGAGCGGCTATTAGGGTGTCGCCCTCGATAGAGTTTTTGGCAATAGCAAAGGTAACTGCGGTATCGTCAATAAGCCTTAAAGCGTTTTTGCTGCCAGAAGTGGCAATTTGTTTAAGGTTTGAAAGCATATAAGAATCTTTGCGGAATTTGCCGAAAGCACGTATTGAAAGAATTATGCCAAGCAAAATTAGCATATCTAACACAATTTCGCCCGAAAGAATGCCTAAAATGGCATAGCCGAGCACAAGAAGTGAAGCGAGAGCCGGGCTTGAATCCGCTACCGATTTTTTGCCAAACATTTTTGGCAATGCTAAAAACATATCGCCGTTGATTATTACAGCCAAAGCGGCAATAGCAGTGCAAATTATCATTGCAATTTTAGTTTCGCCCAAAATAACGCTCGTCATAAAGGGGAGCTTCATAAAGGCTAATACAAGGGTTAATATTACCGATAACGAAACGTTTAAAAAGCTTCTGCGCTTTTTAATTGAAAAATTGCGAATATAGGTTTTAATATCCTTTTCGGTTTTGATTTCGGTTTCGGGGGTAAAATCTTCAAATTCGTTTTTTTCAAGGGTTATGGGTTCGTTCTTGCTAAAGGAACGAACGTCCTGAATAGCGGTAATTTCGCCCGTGAGGTCAATACTTTGGGTATTGCTTGTAACCATTATTTTAGGTTTGGCGCTTTGATTATCGCTAACAGGGGTAAAGGTTATGGTTGCTGTGTCAGATAAATTTGTTTGCGCGGGCTCGGGTGTTACCTGACTTTCAACCTCGGACACAGAAAAAGGCACGCTTGATTGAACGTTTTCAAAAAATGCGTTTATTTCAATAATTTCTTTATCCTGTGTTGGTGTTGGGGATTTGGGAGGTTCTTTCTTTACAGGTTCGCGTTTTGCACGGGTTAAATCCTCAACGGTTATGTCGTACTGCTTAGCTAAGCGGTTTAACGTGTTTTTGCTGTTGCCTTCTAAAATGTCGGCCACACTTTCAAGCTTGTAAAGTGGGATAGCGTTAGAAAGGTCGCGACCGCTATCATCGGTTATATAAGGCTTGCATTTTTCGAGCAAGGTTTTTTGCGGCTTTATTACTACAGGAGCTTCTTCTTTTACAGGTGCTTCTGCCACGGGTTTTTGAGTTTCAGCTTTGACCGTGGGTGCAACTGCCGCCTTTTCCTCTTCAAGACCTTCAAAGGATTTTTGCATTCGCGCCTTTAAGGATTCCAAAGCGGATTTGCCGTCATACTTTTGGGCGGGACTGCTTTGGGGTGGGGCAACTACCTCTTCTGGTGTGAGGCGGTGTGTGGGAGTAATTTTTTTAGCACCTTTTAAAAGGTTATCGTTTTCGGGTTCTTCAAATGCAAGGTCTTTTCCTTTTTTTGAAAATATGTTCATTTGTGTTCTCCGTTTTTAACTTCTTCTTTTGCGTACAACTTCGTACATTAAAACGCTTGCCGCAACCGATGCATTAAGCGAGTTGATTTTGCCAAACATTGGTAGGCTTATAATTTGGTCGCATTTTTTGGCGGTAAGCGCGCCAATGCCCTTGCCTTCGTTACCAATTACTAAAGCGGTGGGGCAATCAAAGTCGGTATTTTCGTAGTCGTCGCCGTCCATATCGGCGCCAAACACCCAAACACCGTTTTCTTTAAGCATATCAAGTGTGTTGGCAATATTGGTAACGCGAGCAACCTTCATATATTCGAGTGCGCCGCTGGCACTTTTTGCAACCGTGGCGTTAAGGGATGCGCTACGGCGTTTTGGAATAATAATGCCGTGCACACCGCAGCATTCGGCTGTACGGATAATGGCGCCCAGGTTGTGTGGGTCTTCTATTTCATCACAAACGATTATAAAAGCCTTTTCGCCTTTTTCGTTTGCAAAATTTAAAATATCTTCTACCGTGCAGTATTCCTGCTCGGCAAATAATACGGCAACGCCTTGGTGGTTTGCACCGCCACAGTAGTAGTCAAGCTTTTGTGGGCTAACCTCTTTGATTAAAATGCCCTTTTGCTTGCACTTGGCAATAATGGCGGTAACCGAGCCACCGCTAACACCGTGGCTTACAAGAAGACGGTCAATTTCTCGGCCTGAGCGCACTGCCTCAAGCACGGGGTTTCTGCCGCAAATAATATTATAGCCTTGTTCTTTTTTGTTTTCCATTTTCAAAGCATCCTTTTGAACATAAATATACATAGTAAATTATATCATAAATATATTTAAAATTAAATAGTAAATTTTATAATATTAGGGATTTTTTTGTAAAAAATAAGAAAAACAAATAAAAAGGGGAAAGTTATGGATAAAAAAAGCATGCTAAGTCTTAAAGGTTTCGAGGTTTTAGATTCACGCGGCAATCCAACGGTTGCGGCAAGGGTTACGCTTTTTGATGGAAGCGAAGGCTTTGCAATTGTGCCTTCGGGGGCATCTACCGGTATGTTTGAAGCCCACGAAAAGCGTGACGGCGGAAAGCGTTTTTTAGGCAAGGGCGTTAGCGGTTGTGTAAGGCTTATCAATGAGGAAATTGCGCCAAAACTTATTGAATTAAACACCTTAGACCAACGAGAAATTGATGAATTTTTAATAAAGCTTGACGGAACTGAAAATAAGTCGCGCTTGGGTGCAAACGCGATTCTTTCGGTATCGCTTGCGGTGGCAAAAGCAGTGGCAAAGCATTATAAAATGCCGCTTTACAGGTATTTGGGTGGTATAAATTCAGGCTTAATGCCAAGGCCCATGCTTAATATTTTAAACGGCGGCGCACATGCTAAAAATAATATTGATATTCAAGAATTTATGATTACTCCTACCACCGCAAAAAGCTTTGCCGAGGGGCTTAGGCAATGCGTAGAAATTTATCACACTTTAGGCAAAATTTTAAAAGAAATGGGCAAGGCTACCGCCGTTGGTGACGAGGGTGGCTTTGCGCCCGATTTACAAAGCGATGAACATGCAATTGAAGTAATTGTTTCTGCTATAGAAAGGTCGGGCTACAGTACCGACCAAATAAAAATAGCGCTTGATATTGCATCAAGCGAATGGTACGAAAACGGGGAATATTTACTGCCTAAAAGAAACCAAAAAATGACAGGAGAAGAGTTGATTGACTATTATGAAAAATTGGTGGAAAAATATCCGATAATTTCTATTGAAGACCCTCTTGCCGAGGATGATTGGGACCTGTGGCGAAAACTAACGCAAAGACTGGGGGACAAATTGCAGCTTGTAGGGGACGATTTGTTCGTAACCAACGAAAAGCGGCTTAAAAAGGGAATAGGCGAAAAATGCGGTAATGCAATTTTAATAAAGCTTAATCAAATTGGCACCTTAACCGAAACTTTAGATGTTATTCGTTTGGCCCAAAAATGTGGGTATAAAACTATAATTTCGCACCGTTCGGGAGAGAGTGAAGACTCGTTTATAGCCGATTTGGCAGTGGCAGTAAACGCGGGGCAAATTAAAACGGGTGCCCCTTGTAGAAGTGACAGAACCGCAAAATACAACCGCTTGCTTGTGATCGAAAATGAATTGAATTAAAACAAAAACCGACCTATGATTTTGTTCATAGGTCGGGTAAAGTTTTTAATATCTATTTAAAATCTCTTTTTCTTTTTCGCCGAGTTCATCGCTTATTTCACGAAGAATTTTACAAGGGTTACCAACTGCAACAACGTTTGCAGGAATATCCTTTGTAACAACGCTGCCTGCGCCGATTACGGTGTTATCACCAATAGTAACACCGGGCATAATTAAAGCGCCGGCGCCAATCCAACAGTTGTTGCCTATACGCACGCTTTTGTTGTATTGAAGCCCCTTTTCGCGAAGCTTAGGTGCTATAGGGTGTGCGGCGGTTGCCACCACAACGTTCGGGCCAAACATAACGTTGTTGCCCACGTAAATGTGAGTATCATCAACAAATGTACAACCAAAATTGCAGTAAACCGCGTTGCCGAAATGGATGTGCCTGCCGGCAAAATTTGCTCTGAACGGTGGCTCAATATAACATCCTTCGCCTATTTCGGCAAACATTTTTTTAAGCATTCGCATCCTTTTGTGGTACTCTAATGGCTTGGTTTTATTAAATTTGTAAAGTGTGTTAAGGCAGTCTAGCTGTACCTTCATTATTTTTGGGTCGGCGGGGTTATAAATTTCCCCTGAATGTAGTTTTTCAAACGTAAAGAACACCCCTTTTATGCTAAAATTTGTTATAAATTTCGCCGTTTTCTAAGTTTTTCCAATAAAACTTACCGTCTTCTAAAAGCATATAGCTATGGGGTGAATTTTCCTTTGGAATAGATACCGAGCCACAGTTCATATAGATAAAATCGCCCATATTTTCACATTTTGGAACGTGGGTGTGGCCGTTAAGCAATATATCGCCATAGCTTAAAGGCGGTAAGTTTTCGGGACCCCATTTGTGCCCGTGGGTAGCGTACAAAAGTCTTTCGCCAACGGGTATTACGCAGTAATCGGCAAGAATGGGGAAGTTAAGCACCATTTGGTCAACCTCGGTGTCACAGTTGCCGCGAACACACAAAAGCCTATCCTTTAAGGGATTAAGCAATTCGATAACCTTTTTTGGAGCATACTCTGCAGGTAAATCGTTGCGGGGACCGTGGTAAAGAATATCCCCAAGCAATAGCATTTTATCGCATTTTTCATCTTCAAATGCCTTTAAAAGCATTTCGCAATATTTGGCAGAGCCATGTATATCAGAGCAAATCAAAAATTTCATTTTTCTATTCCTTTACAAGCACCTTTTCAATTTTTCCAAAAACCATTTTGTGATAGTCTTTGTTGGGGTACCACTTAAGCGGTTCGGTATCGGTAAAGCAGGCTTCTTCCATTTCTTGTACGTACATTTTTTTGCAAATTATCACAAGATTTGCCTCTTCAAAATATACCGTATTATCGGCAAAAACAGGGGTAAGGCCGGTCATTGCGGTTTTGTCAACATCACGGCCTGAAAGACTGCCGCAAACCTTGTGGATTTCCTTTTTATCACCGTAAAAACTAAGGGCATAGTAATCCTGCTTTTCTACGAAATCCATAGTGTATCGTTGGGGGCGGATAACGGCAATAGCTGTGTCCTGACCCCACATTTCGCCCATAAATCCCCAAGAAGCAGTCATCATATTATGAGCGCATTTATCGCCTGCGGATATAAGCATCCATTCGTTTGCGATGGCGTTTATTATATTTCTTTTAATATCGCGTGCAGTTATTTCTTTAAACATAAGCTCACTCTCCTAAAATTAAGTATACTATAAATTATACGTCATTGCAATCATTTGTATTTGACATTATATAAAAATTGTGCTATTTTTATTTTAGTAAAATTTTGGAGGTTATTATGAAGAAAAGTATACCCTTATCCCTTTTAAAATGGATTATAACCCTTGCTATTGTGGGCGGTTATTATTGGATTGTTTTACCACCTATAAACATTCAAAGCCGCGAGTTTTGGAGCTTTGTAAGCTTTATAATCATAATTAGCGTGATAGTTAACGCCTTTTCACAAATCGTGGCATTTATTAAGGATAACAAAAATCCGCAAAAGGTGGCAGGCATTCCGCGTATTAGCCTTAAATCCTTAGGCAAGCCGATTAAGTTTGCCTTAATTTCGGTGCTTGTAATAGTCGTTTTAAGCGGTTTTGCATCTGTTGTAGGCGCACAAATTTTTAACGCACGAAGCTATAATTCGCTTATAACCTTAACTAATGGCGACTTTACACAAGACGTTGCCGAAATTAACCAAGAACAAATTCCCGTGGTTGATAAGGATACCGCTTCTCGCTTGGGACAACGTAAGCTTGGCGAAATGGCTGATTTGGTTTCGCAGTTTGAAATTGAAGAAATTTATACCCAGATTAACTACAAGGGCAAGCCTGTTCGCGTAACACCCTTGATGTATGGCGATATTATAAAATGGCTTAACAATAGAAACGAAGGTATTCCCGCATATATTATGGTGGATATGACTACCCAAGAAACCGAGCTTGTAAGACTTAAAGAAGGTATAAAATATTCCGAAAGTGAATACTTTATGCGCGACCTTTACAGAGCGCTTCGCTTTAAGTATCCCACCAAGATTTTTGATAATATTTCGTTCGAAATTGACGATAACGGCACACCTTATTGGATTGCTTCGGTAGTTGATTTTAAAATCGGTTTTTGGAGCGGTAGCGATATTGATGGTATTGTAATGCTTAATGCCATAACCGGCGAAAGCAAATACTATGCTTTGACCGAAATTCCCACTTGGGTTGACCAGGTTTACGATTCGAATATGGTGTTACAACAGTTAGTTTACAACGGTAAGTATCGTTCCGGCTTCCTTAATTCAATTTTTGGTCAACGTGGCGTTTTACAGCCTACCGACGGTTATAACTATCTTGCTATGGATGACGACGTGTTCCTTTACACAGGTATGACATCGGTTACTAGTGACGAATCTAACGTGGGCTTCGTGCTTACAAATCTTCGCACAAAGGCTACTAAATTCTACGCTATCCCCGGCGCTGAGGAGTATTCGGCTATGAGCTCGGCTGAAGGTCAGGTACAGCACCTTAAGTATTCGGCAACATTCCCGCTACTTTTAAACGTTTCCGACAGACCTACCTATTTTATGTCGCTTAAAGACGGCGCAGGACTTGTTAAAATGTACGCCTTTGTCGACGTTAATCAGTATCAAATTGTAGGTACAGGCAACTCGGTTGAAGGTGCAAGAGACGACTATATTTCAAAGCTTAAAACCGAAAACGTGACCGATTTACCCGAAGAAGAGCCTAGCGTAATCGAAGGTGTTATT
>JAFVTJ010000031.1 GCA_017503305.1 Clostridia bacterium | reverse complement strand
ATTGTAAGATATTTTCCGTTCATATAATAGCAATCATAAGGTGCGACAAAGCGAACCATAATAACCATTATAAAAAAAACAATCCATAGCATTACCATATTATAAACTCCGTTTTATGTGTTTACATTGATTTCGCGTAATGAGCCTCTCCCTAAGGGAGAGGTGGCTGAGCATTAGCGAAGACGGAGAGGGATATTTAAAAACGAAAATAAGAACACCCTCTCACCCGCTGTTGCGGGAGCTCTCCCATAGGGAGAGCCTTAATTACTATAATGTAGAATTATATCTATTGCAATTCGCTTGCCATTTGGTTGAATTTGGTGTAAATACCACCAAGCTTTAATAGCTCGTCGTGTGTACCCTGTTCCACAATACCTTCTTCGGTAAGTACCATAATTCTATCGGCATTACGAATTGTAGAAAGTCGGTGCGCAACAGTTATTGTAGTTCTGCCAACCGATAGTTTATTAAGCGATTTTGCCACGGCAAATTCACTCTCGTTATCAAGCGCACTTGTGGCTTCGTCAAGGATAATAATCGGCGGATTTTTAAGGAAAACACGGGCAATACTGATTCTTTGCTTTTGTCCGCCCGAAAGCTTAACACCGCGCTCACCGACATAGGTATCATAGCCGTCTTTAAGTGCCAAAATAAACTCATCGGCGCCCGCTTTTTTAGCGGCTTCTATTACCTCTTCGTAAGTAGCACCGGGTTTGCCGTAAGCGATATTTTCATAAACTGTGCCCGAGAACAAATAAACGTCCTGTTGCACCATACCGATACTCTTACGAAGGCTTTTTAAGGTGTAATTCTTTATGTTTTGACCGTCGAGATAAATTTCCCCTTCGGTTACATCGTAAAAACGGGGTATTAAATTACAAAGTGTGGTTTTACCGCCGCCCGAAGGACCCACAAAGGCAATTTTTTCACCTTTTCTAATTGAAAAACTCAAATCCTTAAATACTTGGTTTTTATCGTCGGGATATTCAAAAGAAACATTTTTAAACTCGATATCTCCCTTAGCTTCGGTTAGGTCTTTTGCATCGGGCTCGTCAAAAATTTCAATATCGGCATCAATAATTTCAACAAAGCGTTCAATACCTGTCATACCGCGTTGGAACTGCTCCGAAAATTCGATAATACGGCGCACAGTTGCAATAAAGGTTGTTACATATAAAAGATACGCCACAAGGTCGCCTGCGTTTATAAAGCCCTTTATCATAAAAATACTGCCTATAACCACAACCGAAGAGTACATTATGCCGTCAAAGAAACGGGTTGTGGTAGCAAATGCGCCCATAAATCTATACGACAATTTCTTAATAGAAAAATAATTTTGGTTGTCTTTTTCAAACTTTTCGCGTTCAAGATCCTCGTTTGCAAAGGCCTTTACCACCTTTTGGCCCAAAAGAGAATCTTCAATGCGGGCGTTTAGTTCACCAATAAGCTGCCTTTGTTTACGGAAGGTAGAGCGCATTTTAGCATTTAAGCTGCGGCAAACGGCAAACATTATAGGAATAATTATGAATATTATAAGGGTTAGCGGAATGTTAACGCTCATAAGAATTATAAACGAAACAATACCCTTAAGCCCTGCTATTAAAAATTCTTCGGGGCAATGGTGGGAAAATTCGGTAACGTCAAAAAGGTCGTTAGTAATACGGCCCATAATTTGCCCCACCTTTGTATTATTAAAATACGTATTGGAAAGATTTTGTAAATGGGAATATGCATCCCTTCGCATATCGGTTTCCATCTTAGTGCCCATTACGTGACCCGTGTAAGCCATATAATAATACGCCGCCGAATCAATAACACGAAGTACGAAGTATAAAAGTCCCACTCGCAACACGTAACGTATTGTAAGGGTAGCTAAATCGTTCATCCCCGCGTTTGTAATTTCGCGCATTATAAGCGGCAAAATAATTTCGCAAACGGTGGTAAGCGAAGCGCAAAACAAATCAAGCACCAAGGTTTTCCAGTATTTTTTATAGTAAGGTAAAAAGCGCTTAATTAAAACGCTCGATTTATACTTTCTATTTTCTTCCATAATGCACCATCCTCAGCCTAAATTATACTCTTTAAAACTACAAAAAGCAAGGTGTTTGCCTTGCTTTTTGTAATCAATCAACCAATAAATATTGTTTTATTTTTTCTTGGATTTAAAAATCTTTGTCCAGAATAAAATCACGTTCATAACCGTAAAGAACAAAACGAAAATTATCATAGTAAGCAACGGTTTTACGGGTGCCAAGGTAGCTAAGAACATCATTGGGAAACCAAAAACAATTGCGGGGAAATTTTGATAAACTAAGTTATCGGATACGGGTGTTTTAAATTCACCGTCTACCTCACGCAAAAGAATAATACCTGTACTTGCGGTACCTGTAAGCATACCGTACATTGCAAGGAACTGCTCTTCAGCATAATCGGTAAACAAGATTTTAGCTACAATGCGGTTATAAATATAAGTAATTATAGCACCGATAACACCTAAAATAAGAATTATACCCCAGAAACTTTCTAAAATGTCAAGTCTTATAGCCGCAACACCTGCAACAACCATAATATCAAAGAAGAAGTTGCTAGCTCTTGTCATAAGGAAGTTATTGGTGTATTTCTTTTTCATAATATTTTTCTT
>JAFVTJ010000030.1 GCA_017503305.1 Clostridia bacterium | reverse complement strand
TCATTGGCACTGCTCTTTACTTTTTGCAAAATTGGGAGAAAAATCAGGGCGTTTTCCCCACACATAGCGAAGACGATACTGCAATAGTGCATAACGGTCAAAAATACGTCCCAAATGATAAGATTGAAACCTTTTTGGTTTTAGGTCTTGATAAGTTTGAGAGCGTGCACACCGGTGCTTCGTATAATAATGATAAACAGTCCGACTTTTTGATGCTTTTGGTTTTTGATAATCAAAAGAAAACCTCTACCGCGCTTCACATCAACCGCGACACCATGGCAAAGGTTAACGTTTTGGCGATAGATGGCATTGAGGTGGTGGACACCGTAACAAAGCAAATTGCCCTTGCCCATACCTACGGTAACGGTAAGGAGGTTAGCTGCAGAAACGTGGCCGACTCGGTAAGTGAATTATTGTACGGCGTGCAGGTAAAGCATTTTATTTCGCTCACAATGGATTCGGTTGCGGTTTATAACGACCTTGTTGGAGGGGTTGAGCTTACTGTTTTGGATGATTTTGGTAAGGTTGACCCAACCCTTGTAAAGGGTGAAAAGGTGCTTTTAAAGGGCGAGCATGCGCTGAATTACGTTCGCACCCGCTACGGACTTGAAGACAGCACCAACAGCACCCGTATGCAAAGACAACAGCAATACGTAAACGCTTTGTTGGAAAAAACAAAGGCTAAAATTGAAGCTGATGATGAATTTATTGTAGATGCTTCGTTAAAAATGGCAGACTTTATTGTGTCTGACCGATCGGTTACACAATTGCAAGAGCTTGCCAAAAAATTTGATGAATACAAATTTGAAGGAATAAAAACCATTGATGGCGAAACCAAAATGGGTGATGAGTTTATTGAATTCTACCCCGATAATAATTCTTTAAAAAACATAGTGGTTGAGTTATTCTACAAACCCGCAAAGGGTTCTTAAAACTTAACAAACATTAGGAAAATAATTTATGGAAGTAAAAAACGACATTTTTGTACTTCCTTCTGAAGAGCGTGGCGTTCAGAAGGAGGGCGCCGCTCCTTTACGTTACATAGCGCGAAAACCTCTTTATGAATTTATAAAACGCACCTTTGATATTATAGCCTCTTTTTTAGGACTTTGTATATTGCTGGTACCGCTTTGCATTTTAGCACTTATAATTGTGATTGATAGCCCGGGCGCCGCTCCGATATATTCACAAGTGCGAGTTGGCAAAAACGGGAAAACCTTTAAGTTTTACAAGTTTAGGTCAATGGTGCCTAATGCCGAGCAAATGCTTGAAGAATTGCTCCAACAAAACGAAATGCATGGTCCTGCTTTTAAAATTAAAAAGGACCCTCGAGTAACACGTGTAGGCAGGTTTATTCGCAAATCGAGTATTGATGAATTACCTCAGTTGTGGAACGTTTTAAAGGGTGAAATGAGCCTTGTTGGTCCTCGTCCGCCCCTTCCGCGTGAGGTTGCACAGTATACCGATTACCAAAAGCAACGACTTTTGGTAACACCGGGCATTACCTGTTATTGGCAGGTTCAACCTAAACGCAACAGCCTTTGCTTTGATGAATGGCTTGCGTGGGATTTAAAATATATTGCCGAACGCGGCGCTTGGACCGATACCAAAATTTTGTTTAGAACAATCGGTGCCGTAATCGGTATGGAGGGCGTATAATGCCTCGTACAAAAGGTGCTTTGCCAAGGATTGCAATGCTTGGCCATAAGCGTATCCCCTCGCGAGAGGGCGGAGTAGAAATAGTGGTAAGTGAGCTTGCAACCCGTATGGTTAAAAAGGGTTGCAGCGTTACCTGTTTTAATCGCAAAGGTCATCACGTAAGCGGCGCGGTTTTCGATAAAAGCCCGGCTGACAGCTATAACGGGGTGGCCTTAAAAAACGTTTGGACCCTTGATAAAAAGGGTTTAGCAGCTATGACTGCGTCATTTTCGGCGGCGGTTTGTGCCGCTTTTGGCAAATATGACGTTGTCCACTTTCACGCCGAAGGCCCCTGCGCTATGCTTTGGTTGCCAAAGCTTTTTGGCAAAAAATGCATTGCTACAATACACGGGCTCGACCATAAACGCGCTAAGTGGGGCAGGTTTGCTTCGTGGTATATTCGCACGGGGGAAAAATGCGCAGTGCGCTTTGCGGATGAGATTATTGTTTTAAGCGCAAACGTAAAAGAATATTTTAAACAAACCTACGGTCGTGATACGGTATTTATACCCAATGGTGTTACACGGCCGAAAATTTTGTTGGCTAACAAAATTATTGACAAATATAATCTCAATAAAGATGAATACATACTCTTTTTAGGACGCCTTGTGCCCGAAAAAGGGATTACATATTTAATTGAAGCCTTTAAAAAGGTGAAAACCGAAAAAAAGCTTGTTATTGCGGGCGGGGCTTCGGATAGTGGGGATTTTGAAGCTCAGCTTAAAGCCCTTGCAGGTGATGACCAAAGAATTATTTTCACAGGCTTTGTTGAAGGCGAGCTTTTGGAAGAGCTTTACAGCAACGCCTATTTGTACGTTTTGCCGTCTGATTTAGAGGGTATGCCTCTAAGCCTTTTGGAAGCTATGAGCTATGGCAACTGTTGTTTAACTTCCAATATTCCCGAATGTGCAACTGTTACCGCTGAATATGGTGTAAGCTTTGAAAAGGGAAATATAACCGACCTTGCAAATAAGCTTCAACAGCTTTGTGACAATGCGCAAGTAGTTACAAAATATAAAGCGGCTGCACAGGATTATATTTGCCAAAAATATAATTGGGATGATATAACCCAAAAAACCTTAGAGTTATATGGAGTAGATTATGAAGGTACTTATTGTAAATAAGTTTTTGTACCTTAAGGGTGGTGCCGAAACCTATACCTTTAAGCTTGGTAAGGCTTTTAAGGAGCACGGCCACGAGGTTGAATATTTTGGCACCCAAAATGAAAAAAACATTGTGGGAAACACAGTGGGGAGCTACGCGAAGGAATTTGATTTTAGCCGTGCTGTTTTTAAAAATCTTTTAGCCCCTTTTAAAATAATTTATTCGGCTGCGGCTAAGCGTAAAATAAGCCGCGTGCTTTACCATTTTAAGCCCGACGTGGTGCATTTTAATAATATTCAGTTTCACCTTACACCAAGTGTTATTCTGGCGGTGGAAAAATATCGCAAAAAAACGGGCAGAGCGGTTAAAATTGTTTACACCGCGCACGATTATCAGTTGATTTGCCCAAGCCACGGGCTTTTTGATAACGATATTAAGGTTTGCGAAAAGTGCCTTTCGGGTAATTACACACATTGTTTTAAAACAAAATGCGTTAAAAATTCCCGGTTAAAGAGCTTTTTGGGTATGCTTGATGCATATTTTTGGAAGCACAACAAGACTTATGATTATATTGATATAATTATTTGCCCCTCGCGTTTTTTGAAGGAAAAATTAGATACACAAAAACGCTTTTCACAAAAAACGGTTGTATTACATAATTTTATTGAACCTATAAAAAGTGAGCCTTGTGAAAAAGGTAACTACGTTTTAGAGTTTGGGCATTTGTCTCGTGATAAGGGCACCTTAACCTTGCTAAAGGCGGCAAAGCGTATGCCTGAATATGAATTTTTGTTTGCGGGTTACGGCGCGGCCGAAGCCGAAATTGAAAAGGTTCAAAACGCCAAATATGTTGGCTTTAAAACCGGGGAAGAGCTAAAAGCGCTTATATCCAAAGCTTTATGTAGCGTTTACCCATCCGAATGGTATGAAAACTGTCCATTCTCGATTATCGAATCGCAAATGTTCGGCACACCTGTTGTGGCTTCGCGTATGGGTGGCATTCCCGAGCTTATAAAGGAAGGCGAAACAGGTCTTTTGTTTGAAGCGGGCAACCCGTATGATTTGGAGCAAAAGCTAAGATTTTTATTAGAAGGCGGTAATCTTGCAGCCTTTACCGAAAATTGCAAAAACGCTTCTTTTGAAACCCCCGAAACTTATTATCAAAAGCTATTAAAAATATACGGAGAGAATTTATGAGAATTTACGAAATCGGCACGGGATACACCCCTATCCCTGCGCAAATGGGCGCCGCTACCGAGATTGTAGTGGAAGAGCTTACCCGTTCGTTTTTAAATAACGGTGAGGATGCGGTAATTGTTGATATTAAAGCCCAAAACCGCGCAAAAATTGACCTGCCGATTTTGGAAGTAAGCGTCCCTAAAGTATTTACTAAAACCGACGTTAGCCTAGGTATAATGCACAAGCTTAAAAGGGTTGTGTACTCTTTAAGCCTTGCGCGAAAGTTAAAGACTATTTTGAAAAATGCCACCGAAAAGGTTGTTTTGCATTTTCACAACCAATATAATTTGTTTTTCTTTTTAAAGCTGACCTCTAAAAAGCTTTTGCAAAAGGCTACGGTTGCTTACACCGTTCATTCTTATATTTGGGGTGACGAGTGGGAAAAGATAGAAAAAACTGTTAGAAAAAAGTATTTTCAAGAAATTTTTTGCGTAAAAAACGCCGACAAGGTACTGGTGCTTAACGATATTACCACCGACCATTTTGTAAAGCGGCTTGGTGTGGATAAGGCGAAAATAATCAAGGTGCAAAACGGCGTTAACACCACAAAATATTCACCCCTTTCAAGCAAAGAGGTGGATAACTTTAAGCGCGAACAGGGCCTTGAAGATAAAAAAATTATTTTTCAGGTAGGCTCGGTTTGTGAGCGCAAAAATCAGTTAGGCACGGTAGAAATGCTAACCGATTATTTAAAGCAAAACCCCAATACCGCCTACCTTTATGCCGGCGGTGTTATTGACGGCGAATACCAAAACGCAATAATGGAGAAAGCACGACAAAACGGTATAGAAGCACAGGTAAAATACGTGGGCGAATTAGCCCCCGGCGAAGAGCTTAACCGCTATTATAACGCGGCAAAGGTAAGTGTTTTCACTTCTAAGCTTGAGTCTTTTGGTCTTGTTATTATAGAGGCCATTTCGTCCGGCACACCTGTTATTGTGGGCAGTAATCTTATGTTCACGCTTGATGGTGGCTATAGTATTTACAATAACGCGCAGGAGTTTGTTTCCTTGGTTGAAGCGGCTCTTGAAAACAATAATAAAACAAATTGCAGTCGCTTTGCCGAAGGGTACAGCTGGGACCAGGTGGCAAAGCAACATAAATATATATTTAGTAAGTAGGAATAATTGATGGCAAAAAAGCTTAATGGTACGGTTATAGTTACATATCGTTGCAACGCAAAATGCACAATGTGTAATAGATACAAAGTACCGTCTGACCCGCAGGATGAAATATCAATAGAAACCATTAAAAAGCTGCCCCAAATGTACTTTACAAACATTACGGGGGGCGAGCCTTTTATACGTGAAGACCTAAAGGATATTGTGCGCGAGCTTTACAAAAAAAGCGAGCGTATAGTTATTTCCACCAACGGCTTTTTTACAGACCGCATTGTAGATTTGTGTAAGGAATTTCCGCAAATTGGTATTAGAATTTCTATTGAAGGGTTAGAACAAACCAATAACGAAATTCGCGGTCTTGACGACGGCTTTAACCGTGGCTACACAACCCTTAAAACCCTTGTGGATATGGGTATGAAGGACGTTGGCTTTGGTATGACTGTGCAGGATAAAAATGCGCCCGATTTGGTTGCGCTTTACAATATTTCGGACGAGCTTGGTATGGAATTTGCCACCGCTTCATTGCACAATAGCTTCTACTTTGTAGAGTCGAATAATATTATTCACGATCGTCTTATGGTGGCGGGTCATTTTGAAGACCTTATTAACCGCTTACTAGAGTCTAACAGTCCTAAAAAATGGTTCCGTGCTTACTTTAACCACGGGCTTATTAACTATATTTTCAGTCAAAAGCGTTTGCTGCCCTGTGATATGAGCTTTGACACCTTTTTCATTGACCCTTACGGCGACGTTATGCCCTGTAACGGCACAAAGGAAAAGGAGGTTATGGGCAACCTTAACACACAAAGTTGGGATGACCTGTGGAATAGCAAAGAGGCTGACGAGGTGCGCCAAAAGGTGCGTGCGTGTGACCGCAACTGTTGGATGATAGGCTCGGTTTCGCCCGCAATGCACAAGTATATTTGGGTGCCGTTTTTTTGGGTTATAAAGCATAAGTTTTTGCGCTTCTTTAAGGCGAAAAAATACTCTATGTTTGAAAATAAAATTGTGCGCGATTATCGCGACGGCAAGGTTTCAAAGGAAAGTTTGGATGCTTTATCCACTTGCGAAAGGTGCGGCGGCTGCAAATGATGATTTTAACAAACGGTCTTACCGACGTTGCAGACGAGGGCTTTTTAAAGGTTGCAAACAGCCTTGTAAAACGCATTAAAGCCACTAATAGCAACATTGAGGTTGTTTCATACGAACGAAAATCGCCTATTACTGACAAGTATATCGAAGTAAATAAATTTTTAATAAGCAGTCAGCTTGTTCGCCTTTGCAAAAAGCATAAAGACGTTTTGTATTTACCTTTCCCGGCAAGGAAAATTGCAATGGCATTGCGCCTTTGCGTGCTTTCTTGTTTTACAAAAAGACTGCGCGTGGTTTTGGTTTTAAAAACAAAGGTTAATCTGCTTTCGCGTTTGCTTTTAAGGCTTAGCCGTGCCGAAATTATTGTCTTGTCGGATGACGCTGCAAAATTTTATAAAAAAATTATTGGCGAAAAGCGAGTAACCGTTATTAAAACCGGTGTTGATACTAAAAAGTTTTCGCCTGTTGATAGCGAAAAACAAGGAGAGCTAAAGGTTAAGTATGGATTTAAGCCCGAACAAAAGGTTGTCTTGCACGTGGGACATCTTAATAAGGGGCGCAACTTGGCGCAGCTTTTAAAAATACCGCAAGAGTATGAGGTTTTGTTGGTGACAAGCTCACTTACTAAAAACGAGCAAGACTCCGACCTTAAAGCCGAGCTTTTGGCAAGGGGTAATATTCGTTTGATTGATACCTTTGTTCCTTGTATTGAAGAAATATATCAGTTGTCCGATCTGTATTTTTTCCCTGTTACTGAGAGCGGAAACTGCATCGACGTGCCCTTATCTTGTTTAGAGGCGGCGGCTTGCGGCAAGCCTGTTGTAACCACCGCTTTTGGCGAAATGCAGCAGTTTAAAAACAAAAACGGATTTTATTTTTTGCAAAATTTTGAGCCGCAAACAATAAAAGCATTATTGGAAGCGGCAATTTGCGAAAACAAAAACCCGCGCGAAGAAGTGCTCGCTTACGATTGGGATAACGCCGTAAAATACTTTACGTGAATATACTAAAAGGAAATTGTTTGTATGGTTAATGTTAAACAATGGAAGGGTAGAACTTTATGATATTAACTAAAGCGGATTTAAAACAGGTTTTAAAATTAGAACGAGATATTTATTTACCTAAGAAATATTTTTGGGAAAGAATGCTTGAATCGGAAAATTCATACAAGATATATCAATACGTTAAATTGCTTAGAAAAACCGAGTATCATTATAATAAAAAATCTTCGGTTATACATCTATTGATGTATGCCTATACCAGAAGAAAGAAGAATATTTTAGGTAGAAAACTTGGCATAGAAATGTGGGAAAATACATTTGATAGCGGCTTACGAATAGAACATAGCGGAAATATTGTTGTTAATGGACATAGTCGTGTTGGAAAAAATTGCATTTTGCACGGTAGCAATTGTATCGGCAATAATGGTAAAACGCCGGAATCACCAATTTTGGGCGATAATGTTAGGATCGGTGTTGGGGCAAAAATAATTGGTGGGGTAGAAATCGCATCAAATGTTACGATAGCGGCCGGTGCCGTTGTTATAGAGTCTTGCACAATAGAGGGCGCGATTCTTGCAGGGGTTCCCGCAAAGGTTGTGAAGGTAAACCTTGTAAATGATTAAATGGTTTTATGGTATAAGTTTAATTGTATTAAAAGGAGATGAATTGCTTGGCTGAGTTGGTTTCGGTAGTAGTTCCGATTTACAATGTAGAACGGTATATTGATCGTTGTTTAAAAAGCATAACCGAGCAAACCTATAAAAATCTCCAAATAATCCTTGTAGATGATGGCTCGCTAGATAATTGTCCTAAAATTTGTGATGCTTGGGCTAAAAAAGATTCTCGCATTAAGGTTATACATAAGCAAAACCAAGGATTAGGATTGGCACGTAAAAGTGGGTATGAAGCGTCCGAGGGAAAATATATTTTCTTTTTCGATAGCGACGATTATGTGGCAAAAAATTTGGTAGAACGTTGTGTTACAACAGCAAAAGAGTATGATGTGGATACCGTTTTGTATGGTCGTAATGATGTATACCCCAATGGCGAAATACGTCCCGGCAGAAAAATTACAGAAAAAATATTCGAAGGAAAAGATATAAAAGAGTTGCTTTTGCCAGGGCTTTTTGATTATGGTTTCGGGTGTGGCGTGAGTCAATGGTCTAAGATGTTTAGCACAGACATTATTAGAAAAAATGCTATTCGCTTTGAGTCTGAACGCGAAGTGACGTCTGAAGATGCAATGTTTTGTTTAGAATATTTTTCTAAATCTTCAAGTGCGGCGATTATTCCGGAAAACTTATATTATTATCAAAAAAATAACAGTTCTTTAACTCAAACATTTAGAGCAGATAGAGGGATGAAAAATAATGAGTTTTTATTAAAGGCTTTAAAAAGAGTGGACGAGTTAAAATTATCCAACAAGGTTGCTCAAGGGATAATAACTCGTTACCACGGTATGACGTTAGGGGCTTTAAAACAAATTGTATGCGCTGATATAAGCGAAAAAGATAAAAAGCAGATGACATACAAAATTTTTAATGATGATGTTTTACGCGAAACATTAAAGTGTTCGGTTATATCCCACAATACGTTTTTCAAAAAAATGTTTTGGTGGTGCTTAAAGTTTAAAGGCTATTCATTGTGTTATTTTTTAATAAATCTTAAGGCGGGTATGTAGAATACCTATGATCCACATGGAGTGTTTTTGATGATAAATTCTTCAAATCTTTATATTAAAAAACGGACTTTGCCCGAAGTGCTTACAATGTTTATTTTTGTAATGCCTTTCTTGTTACCCACGCTTTTGCAGTTTTTTTCTTTGCCGGGTATTTTAAAATACACGGTAGATTTTGCGTGGGTTCTTGGCTGTTTTGTCTTGTTTTTTAGAAAAAGCGTTAAGTTGCCACGCAACATGGTGCCTATTCTTACCTTTGTTATTATATATTTCTCGTTAGAATTTATAGTTTACCTTTTTAATTTTCAATCAATAATATATTTTTTATGGGGTGCACGCAATAATTTTAGGTTTTACGCGGCGCTTATGATGTTTGCTGTTTTTTTGGAAAAGGATGACGTAAAGAATTTTTTTAAGTTTATTGATATACTTTTTTGGATAAATTTGGTGGCAACCTTTATTCAGTATTTTGCTTTGGGTTATATGGGCGATAGGCTAGGCGGCGTTTTTGGCGTTGAGATAGGAAGTAACGGCTCTACCATTATGTTTTTAACAATAATAGTTGCCAAAAAGGTTTTAGATTATATGAATGCCAAAATAAGCACGGTGCAGTGTTTTGCCTTTTGTGCTTCTTCACTTTTGGTTGCCGCCTTGGCCGAAATAAAGTTCTTTTTCGTTATTTGCGCCATAATCGTCGTTATAGCGGCCGTTTTAACAAGGTTTTCCTGGCAAAAGGTTTTATTGGTTTGCGGCGTGTTTTTTCTCATTTCCGTAATAGGTTCAATATTGCCCGTAATATTTGGCGCAAGCAGCAATATTTCAATAGAACGTATTATTCGGCTTATAACTTCTAAAAGCTATGCTACCGACAGGGACCTTGGCCGTTTTACCGCAATACCTATAATCTCACGAAGATTTTTGACCGAATTTCACGAAAGGTTGTTTGGGTTGGGTCTTGGCAATTGTGATACGTCAACCTTTGAAATATGCAACACACCGTTTTTTAAGGCTCACCAAAGCCTGCATTACGATTGGTTTTCAAGTGCGTTTGTTTATCTTGAAATGGGCTTTATCGGGTTGATTGCTAACATTGGCTTTTTTGGTGGATGCTCAGTTCGTGCATTTAATAACCTCAAAAACAATATCGGTAATACGGTTATAAATCAATTTTCGCTTATAGTGGCAATAGTTTGTATTGCGTTTTTCTTCTATAATTCTTCGCTTCGCTCTGAAGTCGGCTATATGGCGTATTTTGTTTTGGCGCTTCCATATGTTTTTGCGCGGGAAGACGATGAAAATAAAATTTTTAATTAAATAAAAAGGTTTTCAAAACTCTCCCAAGCGTAGTTTCGGTTGGGAGAGTTTTTGTGTTGCTTTCGGTTGGGCGGGTGTGATATACTATAAAAAAGATATCGTGTTCTGAGTGTTAAAGTGGTTATTAAGCAAAGGGAGTGGGCGTATGGAAAAGCTGATAAGCGTAATTGTGCCGGTTTATAATACGGAGGCTTATCTTGAAAAGTGCATAAAAAGTATTACCGAACAAACCTACAAAAACCTTGAAATTATTTTGATAGATGATGAGAGCACTGACAGATGCCCTCAAATTTGTGATTCTTGGGGCAAAAGAGACGCCAGAATAAAGGTTATTCATAAGAAAAACGCCGGACCTTCTGCTGCGAGAAATGACGCGCTTGCTATTGCTAAGGGAGAATATATCGGCTTTGTGGATAGCGATGATTGGATTGAGCCTGATTTATATGAAAGCGTGATGCATATTTTCAACACGCACAATCCGGATATAGTCGCTTTCGATGGTAACCGTATTAATGATAATGGTAAGATTTACGCCACAACCGATAGTTTGGTTGAAGGTGTGCTTACCGCGGACGAGGGTGTGACACAATTACTCAAAGGTAATATAAGTAATTATTTGTGGAATAAGGTTTATAAAAGGAAAATTATTGCCGATGCACGTCTTCCAGAAGGACGCTTGTGGGAAGATATGGCGTTACTTTATCAAATCTTCTTTATAGCTAAAAAAATATATTGTTATCCCAAACAGTTGTATTTTTATTATACTCGTAGTGGCAGTCTTTCAAAGGATATTAATCCTATAACATTGGGTCATACTTTTCTCGCAAGGTATGAACGACATAACTTAGTTAAAAAACGCTTACCCGTGGAGGCCAAAAAGTATTCGCTGGTACCGACAGCCTTGTCGGCAAGGCGGTTGTTTGACGCTTCACTTTGGGCAGAAGTAGATTTTGAAACCTTGGGACGTGCAAAAGAATTTTTGAAAGAAAATAAAACAACTATACTTAAAAGTGTGAAGGATAAACGGTATTGGGTTTATTATCATTTGCCGCGACTGTATTCCTTGGGCCGTGTTTTTGTACATAAGCTAGGTAAAATCAAAAAAGGAAAATTATAAATCATTCTCCCTTTCGACTTTGTCCAAAGGGAGTTTTTTGTGCAACGTGAAATAGACGCATTAAAACAGGATGACGAATAGCTTTTTATAGACCAATTTAGCAATAAATATATTCCTTTTTGTATATTTTGTGGAATTCTTATTAAAAGCGCTATTAAATTCTTTAAAGCCTTGACAAAAGTTGGCGCAAGGTTTAAAATTAAAAATGGTATCGG